>NZ_JBBBDZ010000010.1:183890-228117 GCF_037153935.1 Mesorhizobium sp. CCNWLY176 | reverse complement strand
CGCGGTCTCCATGACCTGGGACCCATCGGCCTCCCGCCCGCAACCATCATGCCACAAACACAACACACAGGGACCCATTGACCAGCTCGGCCGGGTACTGAGTTCGCACATCGGTATTGAAGCGTGCCAGGCCGAGGACCGGGCCGTTCTCGACGATGCCCTGGCCAATGGGTCCCGGGTCTCCCTTCGCTTTGCTATGGTCGCCCGGGATGACGCCTGCGAGTAACGCCTCGATGCATGTCACTACCGCCTACAGCCCCTCCAGCACCTGCCGCTGGCGGTGCATCTCCAGAAAAATCCGGTAGTCGCGCTCGAAGCTTTTCCGCGCCGCGGGATTGGGTTTGCGCTCGCGCCCGCCCTGCTGCATGGCCGCCGCTGCCTCGGCAAGTGTCGGATAGAGGCCACCGGCGGCGGCTGCCGCCATGCCGGTGCCGAGCAGGACTGCTTCGTCGGCTAAAGGTTCTATCACCGTGCAGCCGGTTGCATCGGCATAGAGTTCCATCAGCAGCGGGTTCTTGGTGTGGCCGCCGGTGACGTGCAGTGTGTCGATGACATAGCCGTTCTCGTTCAGCGTCTCGAGAATGTGGCGCACGCCGAGCGCGATGCCGACGGCGGTGCGCCAGTAGAGCCGGCACAGGCTGTCGAAGGAGGCGTCAAGCGTCAGCCCGGAGATGACGCCGACCGCATGCGAGTCGGCCAGCGGCGAGCGGTTGCCATGAAAATCCGGCAGCACCTGCAGCCGCGACGCAAAGGCCTCGCCTTCTTCGGCGCGCAGCGCCATGACGCGCTCGGCGATTCTGCCATGCATGGCGGCATCCGGTTCGCCGCCGGCGCCATGCCAGCGGATGATGTGGTCGAGCAGCGCGCCCGTTGCCGATTGACCGCCCTCGCTCGTCCAGCAGTCGGCCAGCGTGACCCCGAAATAGGGGCCCCAGCCCCCGGTGAAGGGACGCGGTTCCGGTGACATCGCCATGACGCAGCTCGACGTGCCGGCAATCAGCGCCATGTGACGCTCTATGCTGGCGAAATCGCCGACGAAGCGGCCGAGCACGCCAAGCGCGCCGGCATAGGCATCGATCAGCCCGGAGCCGACGCGGCAGGCGGTGGTGAGGCCGAGCGCTTCCGTGGCCTGCGGGGTAAGCGGGCCGAGATCGGCGCCGACGGGGCTTGCTCGGTCGGGCAGATTTCCCCGCGCCAGAAGGTCGCCGAGTGCTACCGTGTTGAGAAAATCGTCCTGCCAGCCGGGGCTCTCATGGGCGAGATAGGTCCATTTGCAGGTCAGCGTGCATTGCGAGCGCGCCGTCGAGCCAGAAGCCTTCCAGGTCAGGAAATCGGCCAGATCGAAGAAATATCCGGTCTTCTGCCACTGGCCGGGCAGATGGCGCTTCAGCCACATCAGCTTGGGAATTTCCATCTCCGGCGACATCACGCCGCCGACATGGTCGAGCACATGATGCCCTGTGGCGGTGCATTCGTCGGCCTCGGCCAGCGCCCGGTGGTCCAGCCAGACGATGGTGTCCCAGCGCTTGTCGCCGTCGCCGGAAACGCCGAGCTGGTTTGCATCCACATCGCGCACCACCAGCGAGCAGGTGGCATCGAAGGAAATGCCGACTATGTCTTCCGGCTTCACCTCGGCCTTCTCGCGCGCAGCCTTCACTGCCGCGCAGACGGCCGACCAGATATCTTCCGAATCATGCTCGGCATGGCCGGGTTTCGGCTGGCGCATCGCTATTCTGTGGTCGGCGCGGCCGAGCAGATTGCCGTCACGATCGAGAATGCCGGCGCGCGCGCTGCCGGTTCCGACATCGACGGCGCAGACGAACCCCGCCATCAGCAGGCGGACTTTCTTGATTTCGGGGAGTGAGGGCGAAGCATCATGGCAGGCAGAATAATGCCCACCGGATAGGGCGCAAGGGGCCAGCGCGGTCTGACTCTATAGCGCGCCGGCCAGATAGAGCTTCAGCGTCTCGCGCGCGCCTTTTTCCCACAGCGTTTTCAGATTCCAGGCGAAGGCGGCGGCAAAGACCGGCGAGCGCCCGACCTCGCCATAGATATCCTCCATCGCAAGCCATGCCGAGGGATCGTCCTTGGCCGCACGCGCGGTTTTCTGCAGGCGCTCCCAATTCGGGTCGTTGGGTTCGATGAGCGCTCCTGAATCCGTGGTGCCGAAGCAATAGCGGCACCACAGCGCCGATTCGAGCGCGAGGCCGGAGACGTCCTTGCCGGCCTTCAGCCGGTCGGAGATGGTCGGGATGATGAATTTCGGCTGGCGGTTGGAGCCGTCGAGGCAGAGCCGCCGCACGGTATCGCCGATCTTGGGGTTGGAGAAGCGTTTTTCGATCAGCTTGAAATAGTCTTCCAGCACCACGCCCGGAACCGGCGGCACGGTCGGGATGATCTCCTCGCGCTCCAGCTTGGCGAGGAAATCGCGCACCAGCGGCTCCTGCATCGCCTCGTGCACAAAATGGATATCCATCAATCCGGCGGGATAGGCGATCGTCGCGTGACCGCCATTGAGGATGCGGATCTTCATCAGCTCGAACGGCGACACGTCCTGCACGAAGGTAACGCCGACGGCCTCCAGCGCCGGCCTGCCGGTCGGGAAATTGTCTTCCAGCACCCATTGCCGGAACGGCTCGCAGAACACCGGCCAGTTGTCCGCCAGGCCGAATTCTTGCACCAGGAGCTTGCGCTCGCGGTCGGTCGTTGCCGGTGTGATGCGATCGACCATGCCATTCGGGAAAGCGACATTTTCCGCCACCCAGCGGGCGAAATCGGGATCGCTGAGCTGCGCCAGCCCGATCACCGCATCGGCAGTCACGTGCCCATTGTGGGGGATGTTGTCGCAGGACATGACAGTGAAGGCCGGCGTGCCTTCCACGCGCCGCCGCGCCAGCCCGGCCAGGATGAGACCGAAGACGGTTTTTGGCGCATTGGGATTGCCGGCGTCACTGACGATGTCGGGGTGCGCGGGATTGAACTTGCCCGAGGCCGGATCGATGAAATAGCCGCCTTCGGTAATGGTCAGCGAGACAATACGAATTTTTGAATCGGAAAGCCGGCTAATGATCGCTTTCATATCGCCCGGGACCAGAAAATCAGTCATCGCGGCGGTTACGCGCGCTGCCATGTGACCTTCATCCTGCTCGACAACAGTCGTGAGAAAATCCTGCCCGGCGAGCTTTTCGCGCCCGACCTTCTCGCCCTCGAAAACGCCCGCGCCGACCAGTGCCCAATCATGGTCGCGGCCTTCATTGAAGAGGTCGTCGAGATAGACGGCCTGATGCGCACGATGGAAATTGCCGACGCCGAAATGCAGGATGCCGGGAGTGAGCGAGGCGCGGTCGTATTTCGGGCCAGCGACTTTGGCGGGGAGGTGCCGGAGGGTCGTTTGGGAGAGTTTTACGGGCATGTTTCGACGCTTTCTCTTTTGGGCGCCGAAGTTCGCGACACCTTCTCCCCTTGTGGGAGAAGGTGGATCGGCGCGCAGCGCCGAGACGGATGAGGGGTGTTGGAAGAAATGAGACGCTGGCGATCCTGCCAACACCCCTCATCCGACCTCGCTCCGCTCGGCCACCTTCTCCCACAAGGGGAGAAGGGAAAATCAACTCATCCAATTGCCGCCATCGACATTGTAGGTCTGGGCGACGATGTATTCGGCTTCCGCGCTGGCGAGGAAGATCGCCATGCCGGTGATATCCTGCGCCGTGCCCATGCGGCCGAACGGCACCGCCTCGCCGACGAGCTTTTTCTTCTCGCCCTTTGCCAGTTTCTCGTGCTTGGCAAACAGCGCATCGACACCGTCCCAGTGCTCGCCATCGATGACGCCGGGCGCGATGGCGTTGACGTTGATGCCGTGCTTGATGAGGTCGAGTCCGGCCGATTGGGTCAGGCTGATGACGGCGGCCTTGGTGGCGCAGTAGACGGCGACCAGCGCCTCGCCGCGACGCCCGGCCTGGCTTGCCATGTTGATGATCTTGCCGCCCTTGCCCCGCGCGATCATCGAGCGGGCGGCGGCCTGCATGGTGAACAGCGTGCCGGCGACATTGACGGAAAACAGCTTGTCGTAGCTCGCCTTGGTGATATCGACGATCGGCGCCAGATCGAAAAGTGCTGCATTGTTGATCAGGATGTCGAGCCCGCCTGTCTTCTGCTCGACCGCCTTGATCGCCGCCTCGATCGATGTCTGGTTGGTCACGTCGAGGCTGACGGCATAGGCCGATGGGCCGATCTCGTCAGCGGTCTTCATCGCCGCATCGAGATTGATATCGCCGATCGCAACAGTCGCACCCTCGTGGATATAGGCCTCCGCGAAGGCGCGGCCGATGCCGCGCGCAGCACCCGTGATCAGGGCGGACTTGCCCTTCAGTCTTTGTGTCAAATTGCTCTCCCGTCGGCACCGAAGCGGTGCAGTTTCGATGGATCGGGCGTCAGGAAAATCGTGTCGCCATGCTTGACCGCGATTTCACCGTCGCCGCGCACGGTGAGCGGGCCGACGCCGTCGGAATGGACATGCAGGAAGGTGTCGGAGCCGAGATGCTCGGCAACGCCGACGGTTGCCTTCCAGTCGCCGGAGGTTTTCGAGATGGCGAGGTGCTCGGGGCGGACGCCGACGGTCGTCGCGCCGACCTTCGCAGCCGGCGCGCCGGTAATGAGGTTCATCTTCGGCGAGCCGATGAAGCCGGCGACGAACAGGTTCTTCGGCGTCTTGTAGAGCTCCATCGGCGAGCCGACCTGCTCGATATTGCCGGCATTCAGCACCACGATCTTGTCGGCCATGGTCATTGCCTCGACCTGATCGTGGGTGACGTAGATCATCGTCGTCTTGAGCTGGTGGTGAAGCTCGCTGATCTCCAGCCGCATCGTGCCGCGAAGGGCGGCGTCGAGATTGGACAGCGGTTCGTCGAACAGAAAGGCGGAAGGCTGGCGCACGATGGCGCGGCCGATGGCGACGCGCTGGCGCTGGCCGCCGGAAAGCTGGCCTGGCCGGCGCTCGAGATAGTTGGTGAGGTTCAGAACGCGCGCTGCGTCCTGCACCTTCTTGTCGATGCTGGCCTGGGTCTCGCCGGCCATCTTGAGCGGGAAGGCGATGTTCTTGGCCACCGTCATATGCGGGTAGAGCGCATAGGACTGGAACACCATGGCGAGCTTGCGCTTGGCCGGCGCCTCGCCGGTCACGTCGCGCCCGTCGATGTTGATGGTGCCGCCGCTGGTGTCTTCCAGCCCGGCTATCAGCCTGAGCAGCGTGGACTTGCCGCAACCCGAAGGGCCGACGAAGACGACGAACTCGCCGTCTTCGATGACGAGGTCGATTTTCGGAATGATGACCGTCGCCCCGAAGGACTTCGACACTTGCTTGAGCGTGATGTTTCCCATGATTTCCTCCCCCGAAGGGCTTTTGTCTTCGTTACTTCACAGCACCGAATGTCAGGCCGCGGACCAGCTGTTTCTGGCTGAACCAGCCCATGATCAGGATCGGCGCGATCGCCAGCGTCGAGGCCGCCGACAGCTTGGCCCAGAACAGGCCTTGTGGGCTGGAGAACGAGGCGATGAAGGCGGTGAGCGGTGCCGCGTTGGTGGTCGAAAGCCGGATCGTCCAGAAGGCTTCATTCCAGGCGAGGATGATGTTGAGCAGCATGGTCGAGGCGATGCCGGGGATAGCCATCGGCGTCAGCACATAGACGATCTCGCCCCAGAGGGTTGCTCCATCCATGCGCGAGGCCTCCAGGATCTCGCCCGGGATTTCGCGGAAGTAAGTGTAGAGCATCCACACCACGATCGGCAGGTTGATCAGCATCAGCATCACGGTCAGCCCGATGCGGCTGTCGAGAAGCCCCCAGTCCCGAAAGATCAGATACATCGGAACCAGAACCGCCACCGCCGGCATCATCTTGGTGGAGAGCATCCACATCAGGATGTCCTTGGTTCGCTTGGTCGGCGAAAACGCCATCGACCAGGCCGCCGGTACCGCGACGAGCAAGGCGAGGATGGTCGAGCCGACGGAGATCACCACCGAGTTCAGGAAGAACTTGAAGTAGTTGCTCTGCGACTGAACCTCGGCATAGCTCTCCAGCGTTCCCGACGGGATCAGCTTGAAGCCGGCGATCGCCTCGGTCTCGGATTTGAACGAGGTGATGATCGTGTAGAGGATCGGAAAGAAGATCAGAAGGGCGATCACCCAGGCGGCGATAGTCCATCCGACCTTGGCCTGTGTCGAAACTGCGCGTGCCATGGTTCTCTCCTATTTGTCGAGGTTCTTGCCAACGGCGCGCATCAGGAAGAAGGCGACGATGTTGGCGAGGATGACCGCGATGATGCCGCCCGCTGATGCCCCGCCGACGTCGTAGCCGAGGAGCGCGGTGCGGTAGATCAGGAAGGGCAGGTTGGTCGATGCGTAACCCGGGCCGCCATTGGTGGTGACGAGGATTTCGGCATAGACGCCAAGCAGGAAGATGGTCTGGATCAGGATGACTACAGTGATCGCCCGCGACATATGCGGGATCGTCAGATGGATGAAGCGGCTGACGAAACCGGCGCCGTCCATCTCGGCGGCCTCCTTCTGCTCGCCGTCAAGCGATTGCAGGGCGGTGAGCAGGATCAGGGTGGCGAAGGGCAGCCACTGCCAGGCGACGATGATGATGATCGAAAACAGCGGGTATTGCGCGAACCAGTCGACCGGCTGAAAGCCGAGCGATTTCGAGATGCCGGCAAAGACGCCGTAGCCCGGATGCATGATCATGTTCTTCCACACCAGTGCCGCCACCGGTGGCATGACGAAGAAGGGCGAGATCACCAGGATGCGCACGATGCCCTGGCCGAACATCGGCTGGTCGAGCAGCAGCGCCAGCGCGGTACCGCCGATGACGGTGATCAGCAGGACGCCGACGACGATCAGCAGCGTGTTCCAGATCGACTGGAAGAAGGCCGGATCGGTGTAGAAGAACTGGTAGTTGAACAGCCCTGCGAAACTGACATTGGCCGGGTTGAGCAGATTGTAGTTCTGGAACGAGAACCACAGCGTCATTGCCAGCGGCACGATCATCCAGATCAGGAGCAGGAACACCGACGGCGCCATCATGAAGCGCGCAAGCGTTCGGGTTTGTTGAGTAGCCATGGTTCACCCTCGGTTTGAAAGAACCGTCCCGGTTGTCTTCACCACAGGCGGCGCCTGGCGCGCCGGTCGAATGAGCAGCCCCTTGGGGCGAGCCTGGCAGTCACGCCTTCTGTACGCGGACGCCAACATGGTTGGGGCGGGCCGCCCGGACTGGGAACCGGACGGCCCAAGGCATCAAAACGATGCCTTATTTGATGTAGCCGGCCCGGGTCATTTCGCGGACCGAAGCAGTCTGAGCTGCCGCAAGCGCGTCATCGACGCTGGATTGGCCGGCAAGGGCTGCCGAGAACAGCTGGCCCACCGTCGTGCCCAGGCCCTGGAATTCAGGGATGGCCACGAACTGCACGCCGACATAAGGCACCGGCTTGACGGTCGGCTTGGTCGGATCGGCCGAGTTGATCGAGTCGAGCGTCATCTTGGCGAAGGGCGCGGCCTTCTGGTACTCGGGGTTCTCATAGAGCGAGGTGCGCGTTCCCGGGGGAACGTTGGCCCAGCCTTCCTTCGAGGCGACGAGGTCGAGATAGCCCTTGCCGGTTGCCCAGGCGACGAACTTTTCAGCCGAGGCAGCCTTCTGCGTGCCGGCCGGAATGCCGAGCGACCATGCCCACAGCCAGTTGCCGCGCTTGCCGAGGCCGGTGTCAGGCGCCAGCGCATAGCCTACCTTGTCGGCAACGGTGGAGTCCTTCGGGTTCGAGACGAATGAGGCAGCAACGGTGGCGTCGATCCACATGCCGCACTTGCCCTGCTGGAACAGCGCCAGGTTCTCGTTGAAACCGTTGGAGGAGGAACCGGCCGGACCGGCATCCTTCATCAGGTCGACATAGAACTGAAGCGTCTTCTTCCATTCGGGCTGGTCGAACTGCGGCTGCCACTTTTCGTCGAACCAGCGCGCGCCGAAGGAGTTGGACATGGCGGTCAGGAAGGCCATGTTCTCGCCCCAGCCGGCCTTGCCGCGCAGGCAGATGCCGTTGATGTCGTTGGCGCGGTCGGTCATCTTGCGGGCCGCGTCGGCGATGAAGTCCCATGTCGGGGCGTCGGGCATCTTGAGCCCGGCCTTCTCGATCAGGTCCTTGCGATACATGACGAAGGAGCTCTCGCCATAGAAGGGCGCGGCATAGAGCTTGCCGTCGGCCGACAGGCCGCCGGCGATCGCCGGAATGATATCCTTGGCGTCATAGTCGGCGCCGAGATTGTCGAGCGGCAGGAGCCAGCCCTGCTTGGCCCAGATCGGAACCTCATAGGTGCCGATGGTCATGACGTCGTACTGGCCGCCCTTGGTGGCGATGTCGGTGGTGACGCGCTCGCGCAGCACGTTCTCTTCGAGCGTGACCCATTCGAGCTGGATGTCGGGGTTCTTGGACGTGAAGTCTTCCGTCAGCTTCTGCATGCGGACCATGTCGCCATTGTTGACGGTGGCAATGGTTATGGATTCGGCATGCACGGAGAATGCAAGCGCGCTGGCCGAACACAGGCCCAGAATGAGCGTGGTCAGTTTCATCGATATTCCTCCCTAGGACCAAGTTGAGCATTTGCCTTGGCTGTGGGCAATTATTCACTTACCGTGATTTATGTCAACCCGGATTCGATGCTGCGCCGCAGCACCTGGATCGCCGTGCGTCCATTCGGACGTACAAAGGACGATCCAGCACTTTGAATGGCATCCTAGGCCCTTGCAGGTTTCGCTCCGGCTCCCCAAATTCGGCGCCAGTTGCGTGAAGATGTTTCAATGAGGGAAACACGGTTGAAAATTTTTCACGCCTGTAATCGAGGGTTTTGCTAAAACTGGCAGGAATCAACGGACCGTGCGGGCGCAAAGCAGTCCGCCCGCGAGGCCCCGTTGCCTGCTTCTGAAAGCGGTGGGATTGGATGACGCTCTTGCCGTCGATCGATAGTCAGACAGAGCCGAAGGCAGATGTGCCGACCATTTCGCTTGAGGCTATCCAGGCTGCGACAAGCCTAAGTAAGCGGCGGCGGTTTCGGCTGTCGGCCATGCTGGCGCGCGCGGAGCGCGAGGGCGCGCGGCTGCAATACTGGGCGCGTTCGGCCGCCCTCGTCGCCATCGCCTTGTTTTTTCTGGCCTTTGCCAAATGGGGTGCGGCTCTCGTCTTCACGCTTTCGAGCCTGGGCCTTTTCTACATTATCGGCCTGATCAACTACCGGCTGGTGAAACGGCGGCTGAGCCCACCCTGGCTAAGCGCGGTGATCGGAACGCTGGACATCGTGCTGCTCACCTTTCTGATCGTCGGCCGGAATCCATTCGGCACAGACATAATTCCGCCGGCAATGCATCTGCGCGAGGGCACATTCGCCTATCTGCTGATCTTCGTCAGCCTTGGCGCGTTGACGCTTTCGCCGCGCCTTGCCTTGTGGCTCGGGCTTTCGGCCGCACTGTCCTGGACGGGGGCGATAATCTGGGTCATCTCGCGGCCGGGCACCTATATCGCCAGCAAGATAAGATCCGACATGGAGCTTACTGACCGGCTGCATTTCGCGCAGGATCCGAATTACGTCGACATCATCGCCCAATCGGCCAATGTGGTACTGATCCTGATCGTCACCGGCATATTGGCGATCGTCGTTTCGCGCTCCCGAAGGCTGGCTGACGATTACATCGCCGCGGAGCGATCGCGCATCAATCTGGCGCGGCATTTCTCGCCCAACGTCGTCGACGAACTGGCGTCGGCCGACGAGCCGTTCGGTCCCGTCCGGCGTCAGGAGGTTGCTGTGGTGTTCGCCGATATCGTCGGCTTCACCAATTATTCCGAAGACCACCCGGCAGAAGAAGTGTTTGAACTGCTGCGGCAATTTCATCGGCGCATGGAACAGGTCGTGTTCGACCATGGCGGCACGGTCGACAACTATATCGGCGACTGCATCATGGCGACGTTCGGCGTGCCGCGGCCGACGGAAACGGACGCCACGCGGGCCATGCGCTGCGCATGGGCGATGATGAATTCGATGAACGAATGGAACGCCCGGCGCATTGCCGCGGGTGAGGAGCCGATAGAGGTCGGCATCGGCTGCCAGTATGGCCCGGTCGTTCTCGGCGCCGTCGGCAGCGAGCGCAATCTGTCGATCGCCGTGGTGGGCGACACCTGCAACGTCGCCAGCCGCCTGCAGGCCCTGTGCCGCGAACTGGACGCAGGCATCTGCGTCGGTGCGTCGCTCGTCAAGGCGGTCGGGCGCGAGGACGGGATCGATGCGCTTTCAGGGCTGGTCGACCATGGCCTCGTCACGCTGCGCGGGCGCGACGAACCGGTGAATGTCTGGGCAATCCCCAGATCCGGCAGGGTGTGAACGTCACGGCTCGGACTTGCCGAGCGTGGCTTCCACCGCGGTAAGCAGCCAATCGCGAAAGGCGCGGATCTTGGGCACGTTGCGGCGTGCCTCCGGATAGACCAGCCAATAGGCGTTGCCGTCCCAGGCAACCAGATCGAAGGGCTGGATCAGGCGGCCATCGGCGAGTTCCGCCGAAAACAGGGCGCGCGTCAGGATCGCCACGCCATTCCCGGCCATCGCAGCACTTGCCTCATAGGCCTGCGCCCCGAGGCTGTTGCGCGGCCGCGATTCCAGCGAGTCGGTCGGCAGGCCGGCAGCGGTGAACCACTCCTTCCACCAGTAGTCGCCCGGGTCGAGCACCGGCAGGCGCAAGAGGTCGGCAGGCTCCTTCAGGCCGCCGATGCTTTCGGCAAGTTTTGGGCTGAGCATGGGCGTGAAGTCGGCTTTGAACAGGAAGTGCTTGGTGAGCCCCGGCCAGTTGCCGGGTCCCGCCCGGATGGCGACATCGACGTCCTCGCGGGCGAAATCGATCAGCCGGGTCGAGGTGTCGAGGCGAACGGCGAGATTGGGGTGTTCGATCTGGAAGGCGCCGAGATGCCGGGCCAGCCAGTTGGATGCAAAAGTCAGGATGGTGGTGACGCACAAAACCCCCTCTGCCCCGGTGCGCGCGGCGGCATAGGCTTCGCCGATCATGCCGAAGGCTTCGGTGATGGTTGGCGCCAGCCGCTGGCCCGTTTCCGTAAGCGTCACCTGGCGTGGCTTGCGCAGGAAAAGCGGCGCGCCGACACGCTCCTCCAGCAGCTTGATCTGGTAGCTGACGGCGGCCTGCGTCATGCCGAGTTCATCCGCCGCCTTGGTGAAACTGGCATGGCGGGCGGCGGCCTCGAAGACCCTTATCGCCTGGAGTGGCGGAAGCTGTGACGCCATGATGGATAAAGCCACCTTATGCATGATGATCGACGTTCGATTGGAAAATAGCGCATTTCAGGCGCAAATAAAGGGTCGACGCATCAAACAGGAGCGGTCTTGAAAAAGACCTGACCAACATGTCACACGTTCACGCCAAGTCGAACACCGCATATTCGTCCAGCCAGTTCCTGCGGGCATTCCGCCAGTTTTCCTGGCCACGCGCCACGAGCCATGCTGCCTCGCTCGACATCCGGACTCTGCCTGATCACCTCAAGCGCGACATGGGCATCCTCGACGGCAACGACCCGAGCGGCAGGCGCAAGTAGCGCCTGCGCAGCCTCCCAAGAGCCTTTGACCTTCAGCTCGCCGCCCAGCCATGCCAGGCGGTGAGCCCTGCCACGACGATGAAGATGACACCGGCAACACGCCCCGCCAGCATTGTCGCCTGCGGGCTCGAGACGAGAAAGTCGCGGCTCCTGCCGGCGGCAAGCGCCAGCCCGCCATAGACGCCAAGCTGCATCAGCACGGTCATGACGCCCATGACCAGCGCCTGCGACCAGATCGCGCCATATTGCGGCTTGAGGAATTGCGGATAGACCGCCAGCACGAACAGATAGGCCTTCGGGTTGAGCAGGCAGGTCACCGCGCCTTGTCGGAACGCCACCCACAATGACCGTGCCGTAGCCGTGCCGACTGCGTCGATGGCAATGGAACTGCGCATCAGCGTTATGCCGATCCACGCCATATAGCCCGCCCCGACAAAAAGCATGACGGTGAACACCGAAGGCGCTAGCGTCGTCAGGATGCCTACGGCAAGGGCTCCGAACAGCGTGTGGATCGCGCCGCCGGCCATGACGCCGGCTGTGGCGGACAGGCCGGCATTGCGCCCCCGCGTCAACGAGTTTGCCAGCACGAACAGCATGTCCATGCCCGGCACGATGATGATGCCGAAAAGCAGCGTCAGGAACAGCCAGAGATTTTCCGTGTAAGTCATGTCAGTTGCCCCGCCCGCATTTCGCGGCTTCCCGCGTCGATATCGTTGTTTTTCAAGTCGATGACGGGCCGTATACAGAAGGCCAATGGCCAGGGTATTGTCAGTTGCGATGTGGATCGCGACGGAAAATCGGCATGCGCAAGGCGTCACGCCTATTCGAGATCATTCAGATACTGAGGCTCGCGGTAAAGCCGGTGACGGCCGCCCAGATCGCCGAGCAACTGGAAGTAACGCAGCGTTCCATCTACCGCGACGTGGCCGCCCTTCAGGCGATGCGCGTGCCGATCGAGGGCGGGCGCGGCATCGGTTACATCCTGCGTCCCGGTTTCGATCTGCCGCCGCTGATGTTTTCCATCGAGGAAACCGAGGCGATCGTGCTGGCGCTGGCGCTTCTCGAACGCACCGGCGACGTTGAGCTCAAGCAGGCGGCAAAGCGGGTGAACCAGAAGATCGCCGCAGCCATGCCGGCGCCGTTGCGCCAGACGCTCGCCAGCAATGCCCTTCACGCCTGGGGTAACGTCGCGCCGCCGCCGGAAGGCGTCGATTTCGCGCTGGTCAGGCGCGCAATCCGCGATGAGCAGAAGATCGAAATCCGCTACCGCGACGAATATGGCCGCGCGACCGAGAGGATCATCCGGCCGATCGCGCTGATCTATTATTCGGAGGTCGCCAACATCGTCGCATGGTGCGAGCTGCGCCAGGACCTGCGCAATTTCCGCACTAATCGCGTCGAAGACAGCGCGCTGCTCGACGACTTTTTCCACGGCGAAGGTGAGGCGTTGCGTAGGCGCTGGGTCGCCGGCTGGAAAATCGATGAAGAAGCCGCTGCGATCGGCTGAGCGGATATCAAAAACTACTTACGAAGATCGCTGCCATCCCAGCGCTCGGCCAGCAATTCGCGCGAGCGGCTGACGATTTGCCTGTAGTCACTGCGCAACGGCGCGACCAGTTGTGCCTCCAGATCGCTCAGCACGCCGTGCAGAACCGCACACTCGCTTCGATCCTCGAAACATGCGCGGTCAGGCGTTGGATGATCGGTGTCGTTGCACCAGCGCGACAGCAACTCAAACAGCACCACCGCCTCTTCACTGCTCAGGCGGACTGCTATTTCCCCGGTCTCTTCGTAAGGAATTGCCATTTGCCTCACCCCGCCAGCAGCGCCGCCGCCGTGCGCTCGTCGGTAATCAGACCGTTGACCAGCCGGCGTGTCACGGCCGCCAGTATGCCGGGCAGCTTGCGGTCGCCCATGGCGAGCGCCACGACAAGCGATTTCTCGCGCGACGGCAGCGGTGCGGAGGCGACGCGGTCATTGGTGATGCCGTCGATCTGCTTGCCGTCGCGGTCGAACACCCAGCCGACGATCTCGGCGACGCCGCCGGCTTTCTGCAAGGCTTTCAGCTCGCTTTCGGAAATGAAGCCGTCTTCATAGAGCGGCGCCTTTGGGCCGAGGTCGCCGATGCCGACGAAGGTCACGTCGGCGCGCGCGGCCAGCGCCAGCGTCGGCTGGATCATCGGCTGGCCGAGCAGCATCTCGCGCTCCTCGGGCGACGAGGCGATGACCGGCAGCGGCATCGGAAAACTGCGCGCCTTGATCCTGTCGGCCATGGTGAAGATGACGTTGTAGAAGGCGGCCGAGCCGTCCGGCGAAATGTTGCCGGTCAGCGACACCACCTTGTGCTGCGGACACTCCATTGGCGGCAATTGCTCGATCGAGGCCTTCAGCGTGCGCCCCGTTCCGATCGCCATGACGATGGGCTCGGTCTTGCGCAGCCACTTCTCGATTTCGGCCGCCGCCGCACCCGCAATGCCGATCGTCGTCGAGGTCGAATCCGGGTCGCTCGGCACGACCTCGACCAGATCGAGCGCGAAGCGCGATTTCAGCCTGGCCGCGAGATCGAGGCAATTGGCGATGGGATGATCGACCCGAACCTTGATCAGCCCTTCGGAAACAGCGAGTGAAACCAGCCGCTGCGCGGTCTGGCGCGACACGCCGAGCTTGCCGGCGATCTGGTCCTGCGTGTTGCCGGCGACATAATAGAGCCAGCCGGCGCGCGCCGCATCGTCGAGCCGTCCGCCGCCGGTTTCCTGCCGGGTATTCATGATGCGTGCCGTGCCTCCCAAGCCAGTCTTGGCCGAAGCGATTACCTTCGCAGGGATTTTGTCCGCGCGCAATTGTCTATCGCCAACGTCAATTGCTCGCATATGATCGCGGGCGACTTTTCCGGTTCTCGCGGGCTCATGGCCGTGACGCCGGGCCGCGGGGCGATATCGCCTTCATCCGGTTTATCTCCGGCGGCAAACGCTCTATGACCGTTTTGGAAGGATTTTTATGATGATGCCGCAAGCCGTATTCTGGGACATGGACGGAACGCTGATCGACAGCGAGCCGCTGCACGAGCAGGCGCTGATCGCCGTCCTGAAAAGCCTCGGCATCAACCCGCCGGCCGACCTGCACGATCGCGTGCTCGGCATCGCCGCTCTGCCGGTCTACGAAATGCTGCATGACGAGTTCGGGCTAAAGCTCGCCTTCGACGACTGGATCGTGCGCAAATACGTCTACTACATGGAACATGTCGGCAATCTGAAACCGCGCCCCGGTGCCGTTGAAGTCTTCCGCGACCTGCGCGCGCAAGGCACGCAGCAGGCGGTAGTATCGAATTCCGACCGGCTGATCGTCGAGGCCAACATGCGCGTCATCGGCATCGACCGTCCCGGCATAAAGACCGTCACCCGCAACGATGTACGCCTGGGCAAACCCGATCCCGAGCCGTTCCTGCGCGCCGCATGGCTGGCTGAGGTCGATCCGTCAGGGGCTTGCGTGGTCGAAGATAGCTGGACGGGCGCATCCGCCGGCGTTGCCGCCGGCATGCGCACCCTGTTCTGGCCACAGCAGCCGGCTGAAGCCCTGCCCGGCGCGATCTATGTCGCCAGCGCGGAAGAATTGCGCGGCCATCTCGGCCTGGATTGATCCATCAATTCCGATATGCCGGTTCCTGCTCGTCCAGGATTGCCTTCAGCTCGGCAAGATGGCGCTCGGCCTGGCCGGGATAGTCGTCCATCTCGCTCGCCGTCTTCTCGGCGATCTCGTCCGAAAGCACGCGCAGCGGCCGCCCGGTCCACAGCGCCTTGATGTAGGTCTCGGCGGCACGCTCGAAATAATAGAGCTGGTTGAAGGCATCCGCCACGCTGTGGCCGATGACCAGAACGCCATGGTTACCCATGACCATCACCTTGACCTTGGGATCGGCCAGAAGCTGCGAGCAGCGCTCGCCCTCTTCCTCGAAAGCCAGCCCGCCATAATGCTCATCGACCACGTGGCGGTTGAAGAACATCGCCGAATTCTGGTCGACCGGCGGCAGTTTGGAATCGGCAAGCGAGGCCAGAACGGTCGCATGGATGGAATGCACATGCAGCACGCAGCGCGCATGGGCGCAGTTGCGATGCACCGCGCCATGCAGGCCCCATGCAGTCGGGTCCGGCGCGTCGGGGCCATTCATGGTTTCGGGGTCGTTGGCGTCGATCAGCAGAAGGTCGCTCGCCTTGATGCGCGAGAAATGAACCTGGTTCGGGTTCATCAGGAACTGCGAGCCGTCATCATTGACGGCCAGCGAGAAATGATTGGCCACGGCTTCATGCATATTGAGCCGTGCCGTCCAGCGGAAGGCGCAGGCAAGGTCGACGCGCTCCTCGTAGAAGGGCAGGTTGGTGCGGCTCTTCGCGGTCAGTTGCGTCACGCTCATGGCTTTCCCCTTTCTGATTTTCCCTGAAGATGCCTTCACGCGCCCTGCGCGGCAACCTGAATCCGGCCCTGCCTCAAGCGCTGCGGCGCTGCTGGTCTATTTGGAGACCGCCATTCTCGATGATGAAATCGATGACTTTCTGCAGCCCGGTGCCGCGCGACAGGTCGGTGAAGCCGAACGGCCGTTTTCCGCGCGCGCGGGTCGCGTCCTCTTCCATCAGCTCAAGGTCGACATTCACGTAGGGCGCAAGATCGCTCTTGTTGATGATCAGGAAGTCGGAGCGCGTGATCGCCGGCCCGCCCTTGCGCGGAATGTCGCCACCCTGGCAGACCGAGATAACATAGAGGCTGAGATCGGCAAGATCGGGCGAGAAGGTCGCGGCCAGATTGTCGCCGCCGGACTCGATGAAGATGATGTCGAGGTCGGGGAAGCGCTTGTTCATCTCGGCGATGGCCGCGAGGTTTATCGAGGCGTCTTCGCGGATCGCGGTGTGTGGGCAGCCGCCGGTCTCGACGCCGATAATACGCTCTTCCGGCAGGGCCTGGAGCCGCGCCAGCATCATCGCGTCTTCGCGCGTGTAGATGTCGTTGGTGACGACGGCGATGGAATAGTGGTCGCGCAGCGCCTTGCACAGCTTTTCCGTCAGTGTCGTCTTGCCTGAGCCGACCGGGCCGCCGATGCCGATGCGAAGCGGGCCGTTTTGCGATTTCATGGGACAAAAATCCTTTCAGGAGCGGAACAGCCGCGAATGCATGGTTTCGTGCCGCATGGCCATGACGTCGGACAGCAGCGTGGTAGTGCCAAGATCGTCCAGAGTCGAATTTTTTGCACGCGCGGCGGTGGCTGTGGTGAGCGTTTCCAGCGCGGCGATGATTTCCACGCCGCCGCTTTGGCCGGTGACGCCGAGGCGTATCGAGGCCTGCACGAGATTGGACGCGAAAGTCTGGAGCCACGCGCCGAGCGCGTCTTCGAGCGGTATCCCATGCGCACCGGAAACCGCGCCGACGGCGATGCAGTAGGGGCAGCTTTCCGGCAGGTTTGCGAGCAAAGGATGCGGCCATGATTGGGCGGCGCTGACGAAGGCCTGGCCCTGCAGCATAGTTTCCATATGCCGCTCCTGCGAACCGGCCAAAGCTTCCGCGAGTTCGGCCAGCTCCGCTAGGTCGCCGCCATCGCGCGCGCGCCGCCAGCTCTCGGCGAAAAGCACGGCGTCGTTCCAGCCGGAGCCGATCTCGATCAGTTGCGACAGCCAGTCGAGCAGCGTCTCGCGGCTGTTGATCAGCCCGCCATGAACCGCCTGCTCCAGCCCGTGGCTGTAGGAGAAGCCGCCGACCGGGAAGACCGGCGAAAGCCATGTCATCAGGCGCAGCAGCGCCATCTGTCGCGGCTGCTCAGTCATGGTGGTGATGATGCCCGTCGTGATGATGGTGATCATGCCCATGGTCATGATCGTGGCCATGCGAATGGCCATGGCCGGTTTCGCCCGAATAGGCACCACGCACGGGCTTGAAGGGTTCCGACACATCCGTCACCGTCGCGCCCAGCCCTTCCAGCATCGCCTTGATGACGTGGTCGCGAAGGATGAGGATACGGGCCGCCTCGATGCCTGCCGCGAGATGGCGGTTGCCGATGTGCCAGGCAAGCTCGGACAGATGTACCGCGTCGCGGGCGCGGATGTCGTAGAGCGGCTCGTCGGCGGCGATGATTTCGATTTGGCGGCCGTCCTCCAGCACCAGCCGGTCGCGGTCGCCCAGCGCAATCGGCTTTGGCAGGTCGACAAGCACCTTGTCGCCGCCCGTGATTTCGATGACACGACGGCGCAGATGCCGCTCGTCATGAGCGAGCGCGGCGCTACCAAACGGCTCTCCCGACGCCTCACCGGCGGCAAGAACCGAGACGGCGCGGGGCAGCTTGGTGAAGTCGGTGCGTATGTCGAGCTTCATCGGAATGATCCTCCATTGGCGTCGGCGCGGGCACGGGCCGGTCGTGACAGAACGCGGTCGAAATAGGCGTTGACCGTGTCGGACGCGATCTTGAACTTGCCGCCGCGCGCCCAGCCGCCGATATCGCCGAGCAGTACGTCGACGGCGCTGAAACGGCCTCCCAGCGCGAACTCCCTGCCGGTGAGCCTGCGATCCAGCGCTTCGACCTCGCTTGCAAAATCATGGGCCGCCGCTGGCCCGACATCCACCCGCACGTCCTTGGGCAGAAGAAAGCGGTGGCGCAGCTTGTTCCACAGCGGCGCCTCGAATTCGGACTGCGCGAAATGCATCCAGGAATCCATCTCGGCACGCCCAGTGATGCCCGGATTTGCGCCCATGCCTTTGTCGGCGTGCTTGTCGCCGAGATAGACGCAGATGGCAGCCGAATCGGTCACCACCAGATCATCGTCGATCAGCACCGGCACCTTGCCGGAGGGGTTCAGCGCATAGGCTTCCGGCGAGCGCAGAGCGACCTCGACGAATTGATAAGGCAGCCCGAGTTCCTCCAGCATCCAGAGGACGCGGCTGACCCGCGATCCGCGCGAACCAACGGCTTTGTACATGAAGAAAGATGCCTTTCCGAATTCGATTTTCCGTCGCCTGCCCGATCACACGATGTCGTCAAACAGGCGCAGAATCCATGACGCCTGATAGATCAATGCCGTCGCCACGAACAGGATATGAAACGTCCGGTTCGTCGTGAAGATGGCGATGATGGATAGCGCGAAGAAAATCGGCGTGCGGATCATATACTCGTTGCCGAAACGCGCGAAATGTTCTTGGCCCTTGAGCAGCGTGTCGATGACATCGAGCAGATAGGTCGAGGCCAGCAGGCCGAAGAACCACGCTCGCCGCGATATGAAGAAATCCTCGTAGCTCTTGTAGTCGAGCATGCTGTCGGGAAACAGCAGCGCGCACATGAGAAAGAGGATGACGGCGTAGCCGATGAGGAAGAGATATTTGCCGAAGGTCCAGTGCTGGATCTGAAACAGGCCGAATTCCCACCACCAGAAATGGATGAGCATCAGAAGCAGCATCGCCACCCAGGCGAGATGCACGGGATAGAGCTGGTAGCCGCGTGGATGCTGGACGATGCGCGCCACACCGGACAAGAGCCGGGTCACGCCCAGGCCGATGACCATGCCCATGATGATGCGGATGTGGGGAAAGACTTCCGCGACGGTGTGCGTGTCTGGGTCCATGAGCCTGTCGTCTGAAGCGATATCGGGTGGAGGCAGCCTAGAACACCGTATTGCTACCGGCAACAAAAAGCCCCGGCGCGCGGACGCTGCCGGGGCTGATCATATTCTGGCTCGCTGCCGTCAGGCTCAGGCGGCTTCGGCCACGTCGTCGGCCTTGAGCGCTTCAAGGATGTTCTGCGGCGAGGACAGGCCGTAAGGGTCGCTGTCGCAATTGTCGGAGAAGCCTTCTTCCTCGAACCATTTTTCGATGCGGCCATTGTTGATGACGGCAGCATAGCGCCAGGAACGCATGCCGAAGCCGAGATTGTCCTTGGCAACCAGCATGCCCATTTTGCGGGTGAATTCGCCCGAGCCGTCCGGGATGAGCTTGACGTTTTCGAGGTTCTGCGACTTGCCCCAGGCGTTCATGACGAAGGCGTCGTTGACTGAGATGCAGTAGATCGCGTCGATGCCCTGCGCCTGGAATTCGCCGTGCAGTTTTTCGAAGTCAGGAAGCTGGTAGGTCGAGCAGGTCGGCGTGAAGGCGCCCGGCAGCGAAAACAGGACGACACGCTTGCCGTCGAAATAGTCGGACGATGCCTTGTCTTCCCAGCGGAAGGGATTCGGGCCGCCGATTGACTCATCGCGGACGCGGGTGCGGAAGGTGACGGAAGGAACTTTCTTCCCGATCATGACTGTGCTCCTTGTTGATGGCGAGCCCGCGCCTTTTGGGAGGAAAAGGGGACTCAAAGGCCATTGTGCGGTGCACAAAATACCGATTGATCGAGGCCTGTCCAGCCTTGACCGCGTGGCAAGCCGTCGCGGTCCACAGGCAGAAAATTGGCACTGCCCGCCGGCAGAGCAGATGCTTGCAAAGCGGGCATGCTGGGATGCTTTGCCGGACTAAATCAGGCCTGGGAAATGTAGATCTGCGCGTCCATATAGATCACCGCGCTACCCGTCAGATAGACGCGTTCCGATGTGACCTCGCAGGCAAGTGTCCCGCCGCGTGCGGAAAGCTGGCGCGCCGTGAGGTTCTTCTTGCCGAATTTCTCGGCCCAATAGGGAGCGAGCGTCGCATGGGTCGAGCCCGTTACCGGGTCTTCGGGGATGCCGGCGCCCGGCGCGAAATAGCGGGAAACGAAATCGCTCGTTTCGCCGCGCGCCGTGATGCAGAAGCCGAAGGAGCCGAGTTTGGCAATCATCGGCAGGTCGGGCTGGTAAGCGAGCACATCAGCCTCTGAAGCCAGTTCGGCGAAGAAATTCTCCTGATTGCGGAAGGTCTTTACCCAGGCATCGCTGCGCAGGCTGTTGACGAGGGCGTCTGCGGGAATGTCGAAATCAGGGTCGAAGCGCGGGATGTCCATGCGGTAGCCGTTGCCTTCGGGCGTCACGACGATGTCGCCGACCTGCCGCGTCGAAAACCGCATCGGCCGCTCGATGCCCTTGCGCCGGTGCAGGGCGCATGCCGAGGCGAGCGTGGCATGGCCGCAAAACGGCACTTCGTCGGTCGGCGTGAACCAGCGTATGTCCCACTGGTCGTCCCGCGGCTTCAGGAATGCCGTTTCGGCCAGATTGTTTTCCAGCGCGATTCCCTGCAGCACCGTGTCGGGCAGCCAGTCGTCGAGAAACACGACGGCAGCCGAATTGCCGGAAAACACCGTGTCGGTGAAGGCGTCCACCTGGACCATTTCGAGCTTCATGATGTCTCCGAGAAAGCCGTTTGCGAAGCTATCCCTAGAACAGGAAATAGCGCTGCGCCATCGGCAGTACCGTCGCCGGCTGGCAGGTCAGCAATTCGCCGTCGGCGCGCACTTCGTAGGTTTCGGGATCGACCTCGACATGCGGGGTGGCGTCGTTCAGCACCATGGAATGCTTGCCGATGCCGCCGCGCGTGTTTTCCACCGCGATCATCTGCTTGTCGACGCCGAGCTTTTCGCGAAGCCCGGCATCCAGCGACGCTTTTGAAACAAAAGTGACGGAGGAATTCGTCATCGCCTTCCCGTAAGCCCCGAACATCGGGCGATAATGCACCGGCTGCGGTGTCGGGATCGAGGCGTTGGGGTCGCCCATGGGGGCAGCCGCGATCATGCCGCCGATCAGCACCATGTCCGGCTTGATGCCGAAGAAGGCCGGGTTCCACAGCACCAGATCGGCGCGCTTGCCGACCTCGATCGAGCCGACTTCCTTCGACAGGCCATGCGCGATGGCCGGATTGATCGTGTATTTGGAAATGTAGCGGCGCACCCGGAAATTGTCGTTGTCGCCGGTTTCCTGGGGCAGACTGCCGCGCTGGCGCTTCATCTTGTCGGCGGTCTGCCAGGTGCGGATCGCCACCTCGCCGACGCGGCCCATGGCCTGGCTGTCGGACGAGATGATCGAGAAGGCGCCGATATCGTGCAGAATGTCTTCCGCCGCGATCGTTTCCTTGCGGATGCGGCTTTCAGCGAAGGCGATGTCTTCCGGGATCGACGGCGATAGGTGATGGCAGACCATCAGCATGTCGAGATGCTCGGCAATGGTGTTGACCGTGTAGGGCCGCGTCGGATTGGTCGAGGACGGGATAACGTTGGGCAGGCCGCAGACTTTTATGATGTCGGGCGCATGGCCGCCCCCCGCACCCTCGGTGTGGAAGGCGTGGATGGTGCGGCCCTTGAAGGCGCCGACCGTGTCTTCGACGAAGCCGCTCTCGTTCAGCGTGTCGGTGTGGATCATCACCTGCACGTCATATTCGTCGGCAACCGTGAGGCAGCAGTCGATGGCCGCAGGCGTCGTGCCCCAGTCCTCGTGCAGCTTCAGCGAGCAGGCGCCGCCCAGCACCATCTCCTCGATTGCCGCCGGCAGCGAGGCGTTGCCCTTGGCCGACAGGCCGATATTCATCGGGAAGGCGTCGAAGGACTGGATCATGCGCGCGAGGTGCCACGGGCCGGGCGTGCAGGTCGTCGCCAGCGTGCCGTGCGCCGGGCCGGTGCCGCCGCCGAGCATGGTGGTGATGCCGCTCATCAGCGCTTCCTCGATCTGCTGCGGGCAGATGAAGTGGATATGCGCGTCCATGCCGCCGGCGGTCAGGATCTTTCCTTCGCCGGCTATGATTTCCGTGCCGGGGCCGATGATAATGGTGACGCCGGCCTGCGTGTCCGGGTTGCCGGCCTTGCCGATGGCTGCGATGCGCCCGCTTTTAAGGCCGATATCAGCCTTGAAGATGCCGCTGTGATCGACCACCAAAGCGTTGGTGATGACGGTGTCGACCGCGCCCTGCGCGCGCGAAACCTGGCTCTGGCCCATGCCGTCGCGAATGACCTTGCCGCCGCCGAATTTTACTTCCTCGCCATAGGTGGTGAGGTCTTTTTCAACTTCGATGAAGAGCTCGGTGTCGGCCAGCCGCACCTTGTCGCCGACGGTCGGGCCGAACATGCGGGCATAGGCGGCGCGGGAGATTTTTGTCATCGGAAATTCCTGCAGGCGAGAGGGTTGGCGAAGGGCACGGTCCACATTCCTGCCACCGTATCGCCTCGCAATGACCCGATGAACGGCAGGTTCTTGGCCCATTCGGCAGGTGAGGTGGCCGAGTCATCGTGAGATGACGTTTTGCAAAACGATGGAAAGGGAAATCCATGCGGAAAATAATGATTCTTGCGGCGAGTGCTGCGATGATGGCCGCCACCGCTGCCAGTGCGCAGCAGCAGCCTGCCCAGCCGCCGGCTGCCGCGCCCTCGGCTCCGGCCGCGCCCGAAAGCCAGTCGGCTGCTCCGACGATCCAGAGCGTTACCGTCGTCGACATCAACGAACTGCCGAAGGAAACCCAGACGCAGGTCAATACGGTTGTGGCGCAGCGCAGCGACGACGATCTCAAGCAGTTGCGCAGCTCGATCGACGCCACGCCGCAGATCAAGTCGGCGCTCGAAGCCAAGGGCCTGACCTCGGCTCAGGTGATTGCCGCCAGCATGGCCAAGGACGGCGCTCTGACGCTGATCACCAAGAAGGCGAGCTGACGCCTTTTGCCGGCGGGCATGCCCGCCATGCCTTGCGGCGGGGGGCACCTCGGTGTTGCCGCAAACAGGCCTATGATTGCGCCGGCTGCCGTGATTGGCCATGCCGGAAAAGGCCGAAGCGCAACAAACCGTCGCATTCACGGAACCGCTGCCATAGACTAGCCGTTTGGATGGCGACGCCCGTGGAGGACCGGGCTCGAAATGGAATTCAAGGAGCACCGAATGACGCTTACGATGACCCGCGACGCGAAATGGATGCATGTTATCGCGGTCTTCGCATTTTTTCTTGCCGCCTGCGCGCCCAACATGGCGCTGATGGCGCAAGGGCTCGAAAGCCAGAAGGCCATCGACACGATCATCGGTTCCGACGTCCAGGAAGAACAGGCCAGCGCCGAAGCGCAGCCGGAGCGGATCATCGCGGCCATCGAGAACACGCTCGCCACCACCAGCGAGGTGCGCAAGACCTCCAACCTCGACAAGGTCGACATCGTCTTCCTGCCGGATGCTGCCGAAAACGGCCTGCCGCCGGAAATCGATGCCAAATTCAAGGAACATGAGAAGGAAGTCGTCGACCTGCGCAAGGAGCTGGAAGGCAACGCCATGCTGTTCCACGCCATCGATTCGCGTGCCGTGCTGATGCGCGACGTGGTCGCGGTCGAGTTCGACGGTGGCAAGAGCGTAATCATCTACGCCGCCGCCAAGCCGAGCCGCTAAGGACTGGCATCCTCTTCCATCAAAACGGATAGAAGCAGCGGCGCGCTGCATTTCAGAGCGCGCCCATGATCTTCTGCCGAAAGCCATAAACCTCCCGCTTGCCGCCGAGCGGGATCAGCGTGACGTCGCGTTCCTGGCCGGGCTCGAAGCGCACTGCGGTGCCGGCGGCAATGTCGAGCCGCATACCTCTCGCGCTCTCGCGGTCGAAGCGTAGCCCTTCGTTGGTTTCGAAGAAATGATAGTGGCTGCCGACCTGGATGGGGCGGTCGCCTGTGTTCGCCACTTTCAGCGTCACCGTCGGCAGCCCCTTGTTCAGCTCGATATCGCCCTCAGCCGTGATGATTTCGCCGGGTATCATAAAATGTCCCCTTAACCGGCGACCGCGAGCCACACGCCGCCGAGCGCGGTGGCGGCACCTGCTAGGCGCGTGACGATCCGGCCGGTTTCTCCGCCGAGCAGGCGGCCAAAGCCTAGGCCGATGCCTATGCCTGCCGCATGAAGCAGTGCCGTTGAGAGCGCGAAGCCGATGCCGAAGGAAAGAGCACCCGCCGAACCGAGCTCGCCGCCATGCGCATGGCCGTGGAAAAAGGCGAAGAAGCCGACCATGATCATCCCTGCCCAGGTCGGCACGTTCAGCGACATCGCCGCGAGCAGGCCGATGACCACGACCGAGGCGAGGATCACCGGTTCGACGAAGGGGAGGGGTGCGCCCATGATTGCAGCCGCAAAACCGATCGTCATGGTGCTGACGAAAGCTGCGGGAACCAGCCAGCGCGCGCTTTCAAAGCCTTTGCGCGTGCCGAGCTGCGCTGCCCAGAGGCCGACCGCGACCATTGCCAGGATATGATCGACGCCGAATAGCGGATGCGAAACGCCCGCCATGAAGGAGCCGTGCTCGGCCGGGTTGAGATGTGCGAAGGCCGGGGCGGCACTTGCGGCCAATGCCAGCGCTGCGATGGAGATTTTCCTGAACATCATATTGGTTCCTGACGGTTCTCAATGAAATCTTACGCAACCTTGCGGGCCGGCGGACAACCCTCGGCCTTCAGCACGCGCTTGGTCGAAGCCGGGTATTTCTGCAGCATTGCCGCGGGGCGGCTGGGGCGCTGGGAAAAGTTGCCGCCGCAATTGGGGCAGACGCCGCCGAGCACATTTTGCGCGCAACCGGCACAGAAGGTGCATTCGAAGGTGCAGATCATGGCCTCGCCGCTCTCCGGCGGCAGGTCCTTGTCGCAGCATTCGCAATTGGGACGAAGTTCCAGCATGGCGGCCTCCCTGCCGTGGTTTCAGCGTATCGGTTCGTGCACGGTCACCAGCTTGGTGCCGTCGGGAAAGGTCGCCTCGACCTGTACGTCGTGGATCATCTCGGCGATGCCTTCCATGACCTGCGCCCGGCCTATGACGTGGGCGCCGGCATCCATCAACTCGGCAACCGAGCGCCCGTCGCGCGCGCCTTCGACGACGAAATCGGTGATCAGGGCGATGGCTTCGGGGTGGTTGAGCTTGACGCCGCGTTCCAGTCTTTTGCGGGCCACGATCGCCGCCATGGCGATCAGCAGCTTGTCTTTTTCGCGCGGCGTCAGGTTCATGCTGTTTCGAAATTCCCTAAAGTGACCAAACTTTTGGCAAGCCTGCCTGCCCGTTGAGCAATTCGATGAGCGGCACCAGCCGCTTGCGCAGGCTGTAGCCGTCCCCAGCGTGAAGCCTCGCAAGAAGCTTGCCAGTTTTGCCGACCCGCCAAGCGCTGGCGCCGCCCTGATCGCCGATGATGGTGCGGGCGGGTTCCACCAGCCGTTCTGGTTCCGGGGCGATGAGAAGCAGCGTGGCCACCGCGATGTCGCCGCCCGTCACCGCCGAACGCGCCAGCGTGTTGGCGATTTTCGGTCCAATGGCAAAATCCTCGGCATGAACCATTCGTCCGTCGCTTCTGATGCGCCAGCGGTCATGAAAAGTGCCGTTTGCAGCACTTTCGCCCATGGCCAGCCGCCCGAAAATCGTCGCCTCGACGATCAATGCCTCGGCGTCGTCGGCGAGCTCGACATCGAGCCTGCGCATGAAGGCCGCACGTTCGAAGACGATCGTTTCCTGCGGCAGCCACGCGATTCTGCCACCGGCGGCGACGGAAAGTTTCACCGAGGCTTCGGCGCGGCCGGAATTTGCCTTGTAGACCTTTTCGCAGGCTTGCGTGGTGATGGTGGCTCTGGCGCCCGCGCCGATGGCGATCTCCCAGCCGATCCGGTCGCCGCCGGTCAATCCGCCGGCCGTGTTGATCAGGATCGCTTCCAGCGGGCCGCCGTGGGTCTGCGGCATGCGTATCTTGGCAGCACCGTCCTGATAGAGCCGGGCAAGGCGCGTGCGCCCGTCGATAAAACTGGCCGACAGCCGGGCGCTGGCTGCGACGCGCTGAAGGGAACGATCGACGGGTTCTATCGTTTCTGATGGCATGAGGTTGCTCTTTCGCAGTACAGCCTAACCGTCGCAATGGGTTTGTCGAGATATGACTTGTTGCCTGATGGGCTTTCGCTTTCTATAGAGAGAAGCAGCTTCTTGCCGTTTTTGCCTGTTTTGGCACTTGCAGATGCTTTGCAGTCGCTCGTTTCGAAGCGCAACGACATAAATAGGCGTTTTGACTTGGGCAAACGCCGGGAATTTGGGGAGAGGCGTGTTGGCGGATCAGCTGGCCCAGGACATTATCGACAAGATCAAGGTTCATGCGGAGCCGGATGGTGGCGAAGTAACGCCCGAGACCGAACTCACCGCGCTGGGCATCCATTCGCTCGAGCTGACGGAGATCATCTTCGATCTCGAGGAAGCCTATGGCATCGACATCGAGATGAATACGGTCGAAGCCTGGAGCAATCTCAAGAATGTCGGCGACATGGTCGAGGCCGTGCGCGAACTGATCGCAAAAAAAGCCTGACATGGCGCGCCCGCGTATCGTCATCACCGGCCTGGGCGGGCTATGCGCACTTGGCACCAGCGTGCCGGCAATATGGGGCGCGATGCGGGCCGGCCGCTCGGGCATCGGCGAGATCACCACGGCGCCGCTTCACGAGCTGAAGGTACGCATCGGCGCCGAGATCAAGGAACTGCCCGACCACGACCTCGACAGGAAGCGCCTCGTCACGATGGACCGGTTCAGCCTGCTGGCTGTTATCGCGGCCGGCGAAGCCATCCGCCAGGCCGGCCTCGTGGTGGACCAGGCGAACACGGCGCGCATCGGCGCCATTGTCGGCACAGGCATTTATGGGGCTGAGACGGCCGAAGAGAATTATCGCGCCGTTCTGCTCGAAGGCAAATCGCGTGCCGCTATCTTCACGGTTCCGAAAATCATGCCGGGGGCACCTGCTGGCCAGGTCAGCATGTCCTACGGCCTGCGTGGCCCGGTGTTTGGCGTAACCTCTGCCTGCGCCTCCTCCAACCATGCCATTTCCGCGGCTGCCGACCAGCTTCGCCTCGGTCGCGCCGACGTCATGATCGCCGGCGGCACCGATGCCCCGCTCGTCTACGGTGTTCTCAAGGGCTGGGAGGCGCTGCGCGCGCTGGCCCGCGAAACCTGCAGGCCGTTCTCAGCCGATCGTGACGGGCTGGTGATCGGCGAAGGCGCCGGCATGGCCGTGCTTGAAACCTATGAACATGCCGTGGCACGCGGCGCGACCATTCTGGCGGAACTCGCCGGCGCCGGCATGTCCGGCGACGCAAGCGATATCGTTGCCCCGACTATCGAAGGTCCGGTCTCGGCGATGCAAGCCTGCCTTGCCGATGCCGGACTGAAGCCGGAGGATGTCGACTACATCAACGCCCATGGCACCGGCACCAAGGCCAATGACGAGATCGAAACGACCGCCATCCGCCGTGTTTTCGGCGCGCATGCCGACCGGCTTTCGGTTTCATCGACCAAATCCATGCACGCCCATTGCATGGGCGCATCGGGCGGGCTCGAAATGATCGCCTGCGTCATGGCCATCCGCGAAGGCATCGTGCCGCCGACGGCCAATTATCGCGAGAAGGACGCAGCCTGCGATCTCGACGTGACGCCGAATGTGGCACGGGAACGCGACGTGCGCGCGGCGATCAGCAACGGCTTTGCCTTCGGCGGCACCAATGCGGTGCTTGCCTTCAAACCGGCGTGAAATCGGCGCGGCCGCCTTATTGATGATGCGGCTGCCTGTGCTTATCTGCCAACACGCATCCTCTCCCCCAAAATCCCTCCCAAGGATCTTCCCATGACCGATCTTTCCGCTTTCCCGATCACTGCCCGCTGGCCCGCCAAGCATCCGGACCGCATTCAGCTCTATTCCTTTCCGACGCCGAACGGCGTGAAGGTTTCGATCGCGCTCGAGGAGCTGGGACTTCCCTACGAGGCCCATGCCGTCAATATCGGCAAGGACGAGAGCTGGACCCCGGAATTCCTGTCGCTCAATCCGAACGGCAAGATCCCGGCGATCGTCGATCCGAACGGCCCGGACGGGAAGCCGATCGGCCTGTTCGAATCCGGTGCGATCCTGCTCTATCTCGCCGAAAAGACCGGCAAGCTGATCCCCGCCGATGCGATCGGGCGCTACGAGACGATCGAGTGGGTGTTTTTCCAGATGGCGGGCATCGGGCCGATATTCGGACAGCTCGGCTTCTTCCACAAATTCGCCGGGCGGGCGATCGAGGACAAGCGTCCGCTGGAGCGCTATCGCGACGAATCCAAGCGCCTGCTCGGTGTGCTCGACAGGCGTCTGGCTGGCCGCAAATGGGTCATGGGCAATGATTACACGATTGCCGACATCTCGATGCTTGGCTGGGTGCGCAACCTGATCGGCTTCTATGAAGCGCGCGAACTCGTCGGTTTCGACGATTTCGCGAATGTCGCGGCCTGGCTGGAGCGCGGCTTGGCGCGCCCTGCAGTGAAGGCGGGCCTCGAAATACCCGCCAGAGGCTAGGCCATAAAAACAACGTGGCGGCGTTTCCTCGGAAAGCCGCTTGTGAAATTGATTGAAGCGTCGGCGCCAGCCGGTTCCGACGCGAAGCGGAAAGCTACCTGGCTTTTGCCTTCGTCTTTCCGGTGACTTTGCCGGCCACGACGGTTGCAAGCCCGACGGCAACCGTTGCCGTGTCCTTGACCCCGCGCAGAACCTTCGTGCCGATGGATTCGGCACCCGCCTTGGCCTTCGCAACGGTCGACTTCGCTTTTGCTACCGGCGCCTTGGGCTTTGCTGCTGCGGGCTTCTTCGCCGCCGCTTTTGCCGCTGCGGGGGCCTTGGCTTTTACAGTTGCAGCCACTTTGGCTGGAGCAGCCTTTACCGCCGCCGGTGCCTTGACGCTTGCTGCCTTGCTGCTGGCCTTGGCGGTCGCTTTCTTGGCCGCCGCCTTGGTTGCCGTCACTGCCTTGGCAGCCTTGCTGCCTGTGGTTTTGACAGCTGCGGCTTTGGCGGTTGCAGGCTTCTTCGCCGCTGCTTTTGGCGCCGCCGGCGCTTTCGCAGCAGGCGCTTTGGCCGCCTTCTTGGTGTCCTTCGTGCGTTCGGCAAGGGCTGCTGCCGCGCCCGTCTTGGCCGCTGCTTGCTTGCCGGTTTTTGGAGATGCCTTCTTGGTCGCCATCATTCCAGTCCTCTCACACGGCACGGTTGCCGCGAACGGAAAATGAACGAAGCCGGCTTTTGTTCCAGTAGGCAGTTTTCTCTAGATCACCAGATCGGCGGCGCGGCGGCTTTTCAGCACGCGATCGACATTCGGCATGTCGTTGGAGGCGACCCATGCCCGAGCGTCCTCGTCCGATTTGCCGTGCTCATGCCAGCGCTGCAGCAGGCGGCGTTCCAGCTCCTGGCGCGCAACGTCGATGAAGATGCCGAAATCGAAAAGTGGGGCAAGGCCGCTCCATGGCGCTTCGTCGAGAAGAAGGTAATTGCCTTCCACCAGCACGAACTTGACGTCCGAGCCGATGATGGACGCGGCGGCGCGCGAAAGCTCCATGCTGCGGTCGAAGACGGGAATGGCGATATCCGGCTCGGCCGCATGGATGCGGCGCAGCAGCACCTCGAAACCGGCATAGTCGAAGGTTTCCGGTGCGCCCTTGCGCGACCGCAACCCGCGCTGATGGAGAATGACGTCGTCATAGTGGAAGCCGTCCATCGGCACCACGACCGCCGATCCCTCGGGCAGAAGATCGCGCAATTGTTCCGAGATTGTCGATTTGCCCGCTCCCGGCGCACCGGCGATGGCCACGACAAACCGTTTGCCCTTGGCCGCGCGTTTGAAGATCGTGGCGGCTATTGTCGCTATTTCGGACATCGTGCCTCCATTTGCTTGGAATGGCTCCTATTCTGCTGCGTTATCGGCAAAATTTCAAACCTTCGCGTGATGCAATATGCCTGCGGCGACAGGTCCGCCGCAGGTTAATGGACCGGAAACCTTGATTGCGATAATTTGGGCAAGGCTGTAACGCGAGGGGTTCGTCGTCTCAGTCGTCCTCGCGTTTCAATCAGGTAGCCTTCTTGCCGATCGCCTCTCATCATCTTTCATCGCCTCTGCGCATGGTGGCAGCCCTTTTCCTCGCACTGGGCCTGCTTGCCGGCTGTTCCACCACCGGCACGCTGAACACGGTGCAGGCGCCGCAGCAGAACCTTTCGCCGAAGCACGCGGCGATCGTCGTCGACGGCAGCACCGGCAAGGTGCTCTACGAGCAGAACTCGGAAGCCGCACGCTATCCGGCCTCGCTCACCAAGATGATGACGCTCTATATGCTTTTCGAGGCGCTGGAGAGCGGAAAGCTGTCGAAATCATCGCAGATACCGGTGTCGGCCTTTGCTGCGTCGCGCCCGCCGTCGAAGATCGGTTTGAAGCCGGGTCAGTCGATCGATGTCGAATCGGCGATCAGCGCGCTTTGCACCAAGTCGGCCAACGACGTGGCCGTGGCGGTCGCCGAAGCGCTCGGCGGCACGGAAGAGCGTTTCGCCTCGATGATGACGGCCAAGGCGCGCCAGCTCGGCATGCGCGGCACCTTCTTCAACAACGCGTCAGGCCTGCCTGACGAGGCGCAGCGCAGCACGGCGCGCGACATGGCGCTGCTCGGTATCGCCCTGCGCAAGCGCTTCCCGCAGCACTACGGCTATTTCTCCGCCACCTCCTTTGCCTTCAACGGCAAGACGATCCGCGGCCACAACGATCTGCTCGGCCGGGTCAGCGGTGTAGACGGCATCAAGACCGGCTATATCCGCGCTTCCGGCTTCAACATCGTGACTTCGGTGAACTCCGGTGGCCGCAAGCTGGTGGTCGTCGTGATGGGCGGCGACACGGCGCGCAGCCGCAATGCCGAGGTCGAGCAGCTGATCGATCGCTACCTGCCGCAGGCAAGCCTGGGCGTCGCGACGCAATAGCGCAAGGCGACGCCAGGGCAAGGATTGGCTACGCCCTGCGTCCCTTCAGCCATCGCATCTGCCGGCGGGCCCGGCGAAGCGCGGTCAGGGCAGCGCCGATCGCCACGATCGAGAGCGCGAGCGTCAACACCTCGTTCCTGCCATGCCAGAGGAATTCCATGGCGGAAAACAGGGCTCCGGCGGTGACGACGGCCATGCGGTGCTGCTTGGCCATCGGGCCTGCAAAATCGCTCGGTGCGCCATTGGCGCGGCCAAGTTCGCGGACATAGGCAGTCAGCACGGCAAAGGTCGCAGCCGCCCAGCCGAGGCTCGGTGCGCCGATGCCGTAGCCGATCCCGGCCAGGATGAGGATGTCGGCGATCCTGTCGGGAAATTCGTTCCAGAACGGCCCGTCCGCCTCGGCCTTGCCGCCTTCCATGGCGACCATTCCGTCGAACAGATTGCACAGCAGGCGAAGCTGGCAAAACAGCGCGGCTGCGACCAGCAGCAGGCTGCGCACGGTGCCGCTGGTTTCCCCGGCAATCCAGAAGGCCAGGCCAGCCGCCGCAGCAGCGGCAATGCTTGCCTGCGAAATGGCATTGGGGGTGATCGAAAGTGCGGCCATGCGCTTGGCGATCGTCTGTGCCCAGCGCGTGTTGCGGCTTGCCAGCGGCCTGCGGTCGCCCTTGTCCATGGTCATCTCATCCCTTGCCGGAAGATCGAATAATTGTAGGTCGCCGCATAGGTCGTGGACACGATCAGCGGCACGGCGATGGTCCGCAGAATTTCGGGCGTGCCGCTTAGAGCGTGAACGGTGACGAGAATGCCGGTCGTCGCGAGGCAGGCGATGAGCGGAGGCGCCCACAGGCCGGTGAAGCCACTGAACCGCCGCGAGAGCGCGTCGATGATCGATTTCAGGCAGAGCGTCAGCACAGCGGAAAGTGCGCCTTGGACGATGCCGGCGAAAAGCGGGCGCGGCATGGGGTGCATGCGATTGGCGAAAACGGCCCAGCCGCCCATCGCCACGAAGGCGAAGACGACATGAACGACACCGCTGCCGGCAAGCGCGCGCAGCCGCGCCGTCATCATGCCGCCCACCAGTAGCGGGTGAGATGGAAGAAGATCGGGGCCGAAAAGACGACCGAATCCAGCCGGTCGATGAGGCCGCCATGGCCCTCGATCAGATTTCCCCAGTCCTTGACGCCGCGATCCCGCTTGATCGCCGACATGACCAGCCCGCCGAAGAAACCCATCAGGGTGATGACCAGGGCCATCACGCCGGCCTGAATGGGCGTGAACGGCGTTATCCACCACAGGCCGGCGCCGATCAGCGTCGCGCTGGCAACCCCGCCGACGAAGCCTTCGACGGTCTTGGACGGCGAGAGATTGGGCGCGATCTTGGTGCGGCCGAACAGCTTGCCCCAGACATATTGCAGGACGTCGCTGAGCTGCACGACAATGACGAGGAAGGCGATCAGCAGCACGTTGCGGCCTTCATAGCCGGGGATATGCAAGGTCAGCAGCGCCGGCACATGCGAGGCGCAGAAGACGCAGATCATCAGCGCCCATTGCACCTCGGAGATACGGATGAGGAAATGCTGCGTGTCGCCGCGCATGACGGCGATGATGGGCATCAAGAGGAAGGCATAGACGGGGATGAATATGGAGAAGATGCCGTAATCCTCGGTCCACAGCAGAAAATACTGCACCGGCAGGACGACGAAGAAGGCGGTTGCCAGCGCCCAGTGGTCGGCGCGCCGCGTATTGGTCAGGGTCACGAACTCGCGCAGCGCCGCAAACGAGCAGAAGGCGAACAGGATGAGCACGCCGATGCGGCCGGCGACGAATGCGATGGCGATCAGGATCGCCATGACCCACCAGGCATTGATACGGGAATTGAGGTTTTCGATGGCCGCGTTCGACCCGTCCGGCGACAGCCGCCGTTGCAGCACGTAGCCGACAAGCGAGGCGACGAGCAGGACCCCGCATATGCCGAGGACCAGTAGGAACATGTCGTATTGGGTCGCGCTCATTCGCTGCCGCCTGCCTGTTTCGGGGAAAGCGCAAGCAGCGCGGCATGCGCCCGCTCGATGAATGCTTCCTTGGCCTCGCCACTGATCAGGCGCATCGGCGCGCCGAAGGTCACCGTGCAGATCAGCGGTATGGGCACGAATTCGCCCTTCGGCATCACCCGGTTGAGATTGGCGATCCAGACCGGCACCAGATCGACATCCGGCTTTGCGGTCGCCAGATGGAACAGGCCGCTCTTGAAGGGCAGCAGCTGCGCATCCGTCTGGTTGCGCGTGCCTTCGGGAAAGAAGATGAGAGACGAGCCTTCGTCCAGGGCCTGTGCCATCATCGCGACGGGATCGTCCTTGCGTTCATCGCGATCGCGCTGGATCAGCACGGCGTTGAAAACATCGCGGCCGATGAAGCTGGTGAGCTTCGATCTGAGCCAGTAATCGGCCCCGGCAACCGGCCGCACCCGCCGGCGCAGGCGCGGCGGCAGCACGGTCCAGATCAGAACGAAATCACCGTGGCTGGAATGGTTGGCGAAATAGACGGACCGGCGCCGCGGCAACCCGCTTTCATGCCAGGTCGCCCTGACAGCTGTGACGGCGCGGGCAAACAGGAGAACGATCTCCGCCGCAAACTTCGCGATCAGCGCCCGCATTCAGCCTCCCCTGCACTTCAGTCCAATCCGAATAGCCGAAGCGGCGGGCGCTGAACACCCTCCCATACGTGTTGCGCCCCTCCATCATAAGGCTCAGTGCCATCTGACGGCATACCAATTGCAAAGACCAGCGTGCGTATCGCCGGACCGGCATCGAACCTGTGACTTCTGCGATCGGAGGCCGCGCAGTTTCATTTGCCCGTTGAAGCCTGCCAGCGCTTCGGCTATGAAGCGGTCAGCCGGGCGTTGCCCGACCGGGAATTTCTGAAACGAAGGTCTTCGTTTCAGCCAGGCACCCGTAGCTCAGCTGGATAGAGCGCTGCCCTCCGAAGGCAGAGGTCACAGGTTCGAATCCTGTCGGGTGCGCCAATAAAATCAAAGACTTATGTTACATGCAGGCACGGATCATAGGTTCATTGGAACCAAAGGCTCCGCGACGGACGGCTCACGTCCGTTCATGATGCCGCATTGCACAATCGCGGCAACTGCGCAAAATGCGGCATGGTCCGAAAAACCCTCGCCGTCCTTGTGATCGACGAAAACCGCATCCGCGCTTCCATCATCGAGGCGGGGTTGCGGGAGGCGGGCCATGAGCAGGTTACGGTCGTTCATGATGTGACCGGCATCGCCCGGCGGATCGCCGAGATCGAGCCGGACGTCATCGTCATCGATCTGGAAAACCCCAACCGCGACATGCTGGAGAACATGTTCCAGCTTTCGCGCGTGGTGAAGCGGCCCATCGCCATGTTCGTCGACCGTTCCGACCAGGCCTCGATCGAGGCTGCTGTCGACGCCGGCGTTTCGGCCTATGTCGTCGATGGGCTGCGGCAGGAGCGGGTGAAGCCGATCCTCGATATGGCGGTGAGCCGTTTCAATGCCTTTTCGCGCATGTCGCGGGAGCTGGAGGAAGCCAGGAACGAACTCGAGAACCGCAAGGTCATCGACCGTGCCAAGGGCATCCTGATGAAGTCGCGCGGGCTGTCTGAGGACGCTGCCTACACGCTGCTGCGCAAGACCGCCATGAACCAAAACCGCAAGATCAGCGACATCGCCCAAAGCCTTGTCACCGCTGCCGACCTCTTGGGTCCGGGGGAGAGTTGAAGATGGGTTTTGAACACCAGATCAACGCCGGCTTCATGCCGCTCTTTGACAGTGCAGTGCTCGTCACCGCCAGGGAGATGGGCTTCGCGGCACGCGAAGGCGTCGACCTGACGCTGAACCGCGAAACCTCGTGGGCCAATATCCGCGACCGCATCGCGATCGGGCATTTCGATCTGGCGCATATGCTGGGGCCGATGCCGATTGCCTGCAATCTCGGGCTGTCGCCGCTGGCCTCCGACACCATCGTGCCATTCGCGCTCGGGCTCGGCGGCAATTGCGTGACGGTTTCGAACGAGGTGTGGGCCGGCATGGCAGCGCACGGCGCTCTGCCCGATCTCGACCCGGAGCGAACGGGCAAGGCATTGGGCGCGCTGATCCGCGAACGGGCGCAGGCAGGTCGCGACCCGCTGTGCTTTGCGGTCGTGCATCCCCATTCGGGGCACAACTACGAACTGCGCTACTGGCTCGCCGCCTGCGGCATCGATCCCTCGCGCGATATCGAGATCGTCATCGTGCCGCCGCCCTTCATGGCCGATGCGCTCGCCGCCGGCCGCATCGACGGCTACTGCGTCGGCGAACCCTGGAACAGCGCCTCGGTCGTCGCCGGCACCGGCCATATCGCAACCGTCAAGGCCAGGATCTGGCGGAACAGCCCGGAGAAGGTGCTGGGCGTGCGCAGGGCATGGGCCGAAAAGCAGCCGGAGGCGCTTGCGGCCCTGCTGCGCGCTTTGCACCACGCGGCACGCTGGTGCCAGGACCCGGCAAATCGCGGCGAACTGGCCGCCCTGATGGCGCAGCCGGCATTTCTCGGCCTTTCGCCGGAGCTGCAGATGCCGGTCCTGACCGGACGTCTCGCGCTCGGCGGTGGTGCCGAACTGACCGTGGACGACTTTTTTCTGCCGTTCGACAAGGCAGCAAGCTTTCCGTGGAAGAGCCACGCTCTGTGGTTCTACACGCAGATGGTGCGCTGGGGCGATATCGCCCACACACTTGAGAACGCTGAGATTGCCCGCAACTGCTATCGCCCCGATCTCTACCGCGCGGCTCTCAAGCCGCTTGGAGTCGCACTGCCGGGGGCGAATGCCAAGGTCGAGGGGGCGCTGACCACAGCCACACCGGTCGGCTCGGCCGGCGCCAGTCTTATCCTTGGCCCCGATGGCTTCTTCGATGGCGGCATCTTCGATCCCGATCGCATCGACGACTATCTGGCGACGCAGAAATTTGCAGTCGCGCACGCCTGAGCATTTCTTGCGCATGATGATGCACTGCACAATTTTTGTGCGATTGCACATTCCGTGTGGCTAATGCGTGAACGGCGTAATTTGCCGCCGCATTCACCTGCTGAAGAAATTTCCTTGATTCCATTGCTGAATTAGCTGGTCCTCAAAACTGGCACGGTTCCTGCTTCACTAACAACAGGCCCTCGGGTCACGGAACAGGCGTCCAATGACGGGCGCCACAGGCAAAGCTGCCGATCAGGAAGACGCGATCCCGGATGTACGGACGCGGCGACTTGGCCGGCAGCTTTTTTGTTTTTGACCGAACCGAACACGCAATCGATGGCGCGATCCTCCCCGCGCCCAGCCGGAGACACCGATGACGAAACGGATCGAGACTGGATCACCCCTGAAGGCGCTGACGCGCCGCGACTTTCTCGTCAGCAGCGCAACCACGGCGGCCATGTTCATAGCTGCCCGCAAGCTTTTCCCGTCGGGCGCCTATGCGGCGACCTCCGCTCCGGAAGTGACCGGCGCCAAGCTCGGCTTCATCGCGCTGACGGACGCCGCGCCGCTGATCGTCGCCAAGGAAAAGGGTTTCTTCGAAAAGCACGGCATGCCCGATGTCGAGGTGCTGAAGCAGGCTTCTTGGGGCGCAACGCGTGACAATCTCGTTCTCGGCGGAGAAGCCAATGGCATCGACGGCGCGCACATACTGACGCCAATGCCTTATCTCATGCACACCGGCAAGGTGACGCAAAACAACCAGCCGCTGCCGATGGCGATCGTGGCGCGGCTCAATTACGACTGCCAGGGTATCTCGGTCGCGCAGGAATATGCCGAAACCGGCGTGACGCTGGACTCCTCGAAACTCAAGGAAGCCTTCGCCAGGAAGAAGGCCGAAGGCAAGGATGTGAAGGTTGCCATGACCTTCCCGGGCGGCACCCATGACCTCTGGATTCGCTACTGGCTGGCCGCCGGCGGCATCGACCCGGACAAGGATGTCTCCACCATCGTCGTGCCGCCGCCGCAGATGGTCGCCAACATGAAGGTCGGCAATATGGATGCCTTCTGCGTCGGCGAGCCGTGGAACGAGCAGCTCGTGCATCAGGGCATCGGCTTCACCGCCGCTACGACGGGCGAGCTGTGGAAGGGCCATCCCGAAAAGACCTTCGGCCTGCGCGCTGATTTCATCGAGAAGAATCCGAACGCGGTGAAGGCCATGCTGATGGCCGTCATGGAAGCCCAGCAATGGTGCGATGCCATGGAAAACAAGGAAGAGATGAGCGCCATCCTCGGCAAGCGGCAATGGTTCAACGTGCCGCCAGCCGATATCATCGGCCGCCTCAAGGGCGATATCAATTATGGCAATGGCCGCGTCGCCACCGGCACCGACCTCTACATGAAGTTCTGGAAGGGCGGCGTCTCCTACCCGTTCCGCAGCCACGAAAGCTGGTTCCTCGCCGAGAACATCCGCTGGGGCAAGTTCGCGCCCGACACCGACATCAAGGCGCTGGTCGGGCAGGTCAACCGCGAGGATTTGTGGCGCGAGGCGGCGAAGGAGCTTGGAGTGGCCGAAGCCGATATTCCGGCCTCAACGTCGCGTGGCCCGGAAACCTTCTTCGACGGCAAGGTCTTCGATCCCGAAAACCCATCCGCCTATCTCGAATCGCTTTCGATCAAGGTCGCGTCCTGATCCCGTCGGCGCGGTCACCCGCCGCGCCGCAACGATCCCCTGGAGTTTTTTGTATGACCGTACACGCTCTCAAGGAGCATGCCGCCGAAATGGACGCCCCGCCCCGGCCGTCCGAAGTGGTCGCGTTGCCCGCGAAGCCATCGTCGCGCTTCGATGCCGCCGCACTTGCCCGTCGCGTCGCATCCGCGGTTCTGCCGCCGGTCGTCGTCGTTCTCGTCATCCTGCTGGTCTGGGAAGCGGCCTGCTCGTCGCCCGGCGCCAGCCTGCCGCCGCCCACGCAGGTATGGAGCGAGGCCTATGACCTGATCGTCCATCCCTTCTTCAACTTCGGTCCGCAGGATGTCGGCCTCGGCTGGCGCATCCTTGCCTCGCTGCAGCGCGTCGCGGTCGGTTTCGGGCTCGCGGCCGTCGTTGGCGTGGCGATCGGGGCCTTGATCGGCCAGTCGGTCTGGGCCATGCGCGGACTGGACCCGGTGTTCCAGATATTGCGCACGGTGCCGCCGCTTGCCTGGCTGCCGCTTGCGCTCGCAGCCTTCCGCGATTCCAATCCGGCAGCCCTTTTCGTCATCTTCATCACCGCCATCTGGCCGGTGATCATCAACACGGCGGTCGGCGTCCGGAACATCCCGCAGGATTATCGCAATGTCGCGCAGATTCTGCGGCTCAACCCGGTCGAGTTCTTCTTCAAGATCATGGTGCCGGCAGCTGCCCCTTACATTTTCACAGGCCTCAGGATCGGCATCGGCCTGTCCTGGCTGGCGATCGTTGCCGCCGAAATGCTCACCGGCGGTGTCGGCATCGGCTTCTTCATCTGGGATGCGTGGAACTCCTCGCGCCTGCCCGACATCATCGTGGCGCTCGTCTATATCGGCGTGGTCGGCTTCATGCTCGACCGGCTGGTTGCGGCGGTCGGCGCCTTCGTCACACGCGGCACATCCGCGAGCTGAGGAAAAACATCATGAAGCCCTATCTGAAGCTCGATCACATCGACAAGTCCTTCACCCGTGGCGGCACCCGCACCGAAGTGCTGAAGGGCATCACGCTCGGCATTGACCAGGGCGAGTTCGTGTCCATCATCGGCCACTCCGGCTGCGGCAAGTCCACGCTGCTCAACCTCATCGCCGGCCTGACCAAGGTATCCGCCGGCGCCGTGCTGCTCGAGGACAAGGAGGTCGACAGCCCCGGTCCCGAGCGCGCCGTGGTGTTCCAGAACCATAGCCTGCTGCCCTGGCTCACCGTCTACGAAAACGTCAACCTCGCGGTTGCCAAGGTCTTCGGCTCGACCAGGACCAAAGCCGAGCGGCATGACTGGATCATGCGCAATCTCGACCTCGTGCAGATGGCCCATGCCGCCGATAAGCGCCCGGCCGAGATTTCCGGCGGCATGAAACAGCGCGTCGGCATCGCCCGCGCGCTCGCCATGGAACCGAAGATCCTGCTGCTCGATGAGCCGTTCGGCGCGCTCGACGCGCTGACGCGGGCGCATCTGCAGGATGCGGTGATGGATATCCACGCTAGGCTCGGCAACACGATGATCATGATCACCCACGATGTCGACGAGGCCGTGCTGCTCTCCGACCGCATCGTCATGATGACCAACGGTCCCGCAGCCCGCATCGGCGAGGTGCTCGACGTGCCGCTCGACAGGCCACGCAAGCGCGTCGAACTCGCCTCCGATCGAACCTATCTGCGCTGCCGCGAGGCGGTGCTGAAATTCCTTTACGAGCGTCATCGCTTCGTGGAAGCGGCGGAGTAGAATCATGACCGAGAAACTCGTCATCATTGGCAACGGCATGGCGCCGGGCAGGATGCTGGAGCATCTGTTCGAGAAGGCGCCGGGCCAATTCGACGTCACGATCTTCAACGCCGAGCCGCGCGTCAATTACGACCGCATCATGCTCTCGCCCGTTCTGTCGGGCGAAAAAACCTTCGAGGAAATCGTCATCCACGGCGACGGCTGGTACGTCGCCAATGGCGTGACGCTCTATAAGGGCCACAAGATCGTCGCCATCGATCGCGCGGCCAGGACCGTGACCTCCGACCACGGCGTCACCGAAAGCTACGACCGGCTGGTTATCGCCACCGGCTCGGTGCCCTTCATCATCCCCGTTCCCGGCCACGATCTGCCGGGCGTTCTGTCCTACCGCGATCTCGACGATGTTCAGGCCATGCTGCTGGCGGCGCAATCGCGGGCCAAAGCGGTGGTGATTGGTGGCGGCCTGCTCGGGTTGGAGGCGGCGGCAGGGCTTTCCATGCAGGGCATGGACGTCACCGTGCTGCATGTCATGCCGACGCTGATGGAACGCCAGCTCGACCCGGCGGCCGGCTATCTCTTGCAGAAGGCGGTGGAGGAACGCGGCATCAAGGTGATGACCAAGGCCAACACCAAGGCGATTGTCGGCAACGGCAAGGTCGAGGGCATCGAGCTTGCCGACGGCACCATCGTTCCGGCAACGCTGGTGGTGATGGCGGTTGGCATCCGGCCCAATGCGGCTCTGGCAAAGGATGCCGGCCTGGAGGTCAATCGCGGCATCGTCGTCGATGCCGGCATGCAGACCTCCGATCCCGCCATTTTTGCGCTCGGTGAATGCGCCGAGGTCGGCGGGCAGGTCTATGGCCTCGTCGCGCCGCTCTATGAGATGGCGCGGGTGACGGCGGCACGGCTTGCCGGCGAGGAAGGGGCCAGCTTCGTCCATTCCGACACGCCGACCAAGCTGAAAGTCACCGGCATCGACCTGTTCTCGCTCGGCGATTTCGCCGATGGCGACGACCGGCAGGAAATCGTGCTGCGCGATGCCTCTGCCGGCGTCTACAAGCGCCTTGTGCTGAAGGACAACCGCATCATCGGCACCGTGCTCTATGGCGAGACTGCCGATGGCGCGTGGTTCAACGACCTGAAGAAGAAGGGCACCGACATCTCGGAGATGCGCGAAACGCTCATCTTCGGCCAGGCCTATCAGGGAGGGTCACCGCTGGACCCTATGGCGGCCGTTGCAGCCTTGCCGGATGATGCGGAAATCTGCGGCTGCAACGGCGTCTGCAAGGGCAAGATCACCAGCACGATCACTGCCAAAGCGCTGACTTCGCTGGACGACGTGCGCGCTCACACCAAGGCTTCCGCTTCCTGCGGCTCCTGCACCGGGCTGGTCGAGAAGCTGATGGTGCTGACACTGGGCAACACATATAACCCCGCCGCCGTGCAGCCCATGTGCTCCTGCACCGCGCTCGGCCATGACGAGGTGCGCCGCCTGATCAAGGCGAAGGGCCTGAAGACCATTCCGGCGGTCATGCAGGAGCTGGAATGGCAGACCTCCTGCGGCTGCGCCAAATGCCGGCCGGCGCTGAATTACTATCTCGTCGCCGACTGGCCGGACGAATATGCCGACGACTATCAGTCGCGCTTCATCAACGAGCGCGTCCACGCCAACATCCAGAAGGACGGCACCTATTCGGTGGTGCCGCGCATGTGGGGCGGCGTCACCAATTCCAGCGAGCTGCGCGCCATTGCCGATGTGGTCGACAAGTTCGATATCCCGATGGTCAAGGTCACCGGCGGCCAGCGCATCGACATGCTCGGCATCCGCAAGGAGGACCTGCCCGCCGTCTGGGCCGATCTGGGGCAGGCGGGCTTCGTCTCCGGTCATGCCTATGCCAAGGGCCTGCGCACCGTGAAGACCTGCGTCGGCTCCGACTGGTGCCGCTTCGGCACGCAGGATTCGACCGGCCTCGGCATCCGCATCGAAAAATTCATGTGGGGTTCGTGGACGCCGGCAAAGCTGAAGATGGCGGTTTCCGGCTGCCCGCGAAACTGCGCCGAGGCGACCTGCAAGGATGTCGGCGTCATCTGTGTGGATTCGGGCTTCGAAATCCATTTCGCCGGTGCTGCCGGCCTCGACATCAAGGGCACCGAGGTTCTGGGGCAGGTCAAGACCGAGGACGAGGCGCTGGAACACATCGTGGCGCTGACGCAGATGTACCGCGAGCAAGCGCGCTATCTCGAGCGCATCTACAAATGGGCCAAGCGCGTCGGCTTCGACGAAATCCGCCGCCAGATCATGGACGACGGCGAAAAGCGCCGCGCCTATTACGAACGCTTCGTCTTCTCCCAGAAATTCGCCCAGGTCGATCCATGGTCGGAGCGCGTTTCCGGCAAGGACAAGCATGAGTTCCGGCCGATGGCTTCGGTGGGTTTTGCGGAGGCCGCGGAGTGAGCATGAACTGGATCGCCATCGGCACCATCACCGATATCCCCCGGCGCGGTGCGCGCTGCGTGGCGACGCCGCAAGGCAAGATCGCGGTGTTTCGCACGGCTGACGATCAGGTATTCGCCATCGAGGACCATTGCCCGCACAAGGGCGGCCCGCTCAGCCAGGGTATAGTCCATGGCGCGGCAGTTACCTGCCCGCTGCACAACTGGGTGATTTCGCTCGAAACCGGCAAGGCGCTCGGTGCGGATGAAGGCGCGGTGAAAACCATTCCGGTGCGGGTCGACGGCGAACGGCTGTTCATCGCGCTGGAAGCGCTGGCAGACCGGGCGGCGTGAGGACATGCAAACGGAGGAAGCGCGCGAGGTGAGGACCACCTGCCCCTATTGCGGGGTGGGTTGCGGCGTGCTGGCGGGCGTCGCCGCGGACGGGGAGATAACCGTTCGCGGCGACCCCGACCATCCGGCCAATTTCGGCCGCCTCTGCTCCAAGGGCTCGGCGCTGGCCGAGACCCTCGATCTCGGCGATCGCCTGCTCTATCCGGAAATCCACGGCCGTCGCGCCGGCTGGAATGAAGCGCTCGATCTCGTCGCCACGAAATTCTCGCAGGCAATCGCCGAACACGGGCCGGACTCGGTGGCGTTCTACGTCTCGGGGCAGTTGCTGACCGAGGATTACTACGTCGCCAACAAGCTGATGAAAGGTTTTGTCGGCTCGGCCAATATCGACACCAATTCGCGGCTGTGCATGGCCTCTTCGGTCGCGGGCCATCGTCGCGCCTTCGGCTCGGACACCGTGCCCGGCACCTATGAGGATCTGGAGCTTGCCGACCTGATCGTGCTGGTCGGCTCCAACCTCGCCTGGTGCCACCCGGTGCTCTATCAGCGCATCGTTGCGGCCAGGGAGAAGCGGCCCGGCATGAAGATTGTGGTGATCGACCCGCGCCGCACCATGACTGCCGACTTCGCCGACCTGCATCTGGCCATCGCGCCCGACGGCGATACCGCGCTTTTCACCGGACTTCTCGCTTATCTAGCGGACGGCGAGCGTCTGAATCGCGATTATATTAGCCGGCACACGAATGGTTTCGAAGAAGCGCTTTCAGCGGCTGTAGCCCTTGATCTCGCCGCCGTCTCCGATCGCACGGGCATCTCGGAAGAAACACTCGCGCGGTTCTATTCCCTGTTCGCGAACACGCAGCGCCTGGTCACCGTGTACAGCCAGGGCGTCAACCAGTCGGCCTCCAGCACCGACAAGGTCAACGCCATCATCAACTGTCATCTGGCTACGGGCCGCATCGGCAGGCCGGGCATGGGACCGTTCTCGGTCACCGGCCAACCCAATGCCATGGGCGGGCGCGAGGTGGGCGGGCTCGCCAATATGCTGGCTGCCCATATGGAGATCGAGAACCCTCAGCATCGTGACCGCGTGCAGCGTTTCTGGAAGTCGCCGGCAATCGCCGAAAGGCCGGGCCTGAAGGCGGTCGACATGTTCCGCGCAGTCGCCGATGGCCGCATCAAGGCGCTGTGGATCATGGCCACCAACCCGGCAGATTCCATGCCCGATGCCGACGCCGTGGAAGCTGCGCTGCGCGCCTGTCCCTTCGTCGTCGTCTCGGACATTGCAGCCAATACCGACACCATCCGCCACGCCCATGTGAAATTGCCGGCCACCGGCTGGGGCGAGAAGGACGGCACGGTCACCAATTCGGAGCGCCGCATCTCACGCCAGCGCGCCTTTCTGCCACCGCCCGGCGAGGCGCGGCCGGACTGGTGGGCGATGGCGGAGGTCGCGAAGCGCATGGGCTTTGCCGAGGCGTTTTCTTATGACGCGCCCTCGGAAATCTTTGCCGAGCATGCGGCGTTGTCGGCCTTTGAGAATGGCGGCGAGCGCGATTTCGATATTGGAGTTTATGCGGCGGTCGATGGTGACGGTTATGAGGCGCTTGCGCCATTTCAGTGGCCAGCACCAGCTGGTGGCACAACCCCCCTCTGGCCTGCCGGCCATCCCCTTGGGGGGGGGGGGGGGGGGCGGGCAGGGGGGGGGGGGGGTTGGTTTTTTTCCAAGAGGAACGTCCTTTCTTCCCACA
>NZ_JBBBDZ010000010.1:0-183880 GCF_037153935.1 Mesorhizobium sp. CCNWLY176 | reverse complement strand
GGGGGGGGGGCGTTGTTGCTTTTTAGGTGGAAAACACAAGTTGGGGCAAAACCCCCCCCTTTTTCGCTCTCCCACCCTTTGGGGGGGGGGGTGGCCGGCAGGCCAGAGGGGGGTGGGTTTCGCTTCTTCGCAGATGGCAATTTCTTTACGCCCGACCGCAAGGCTAGATTCGTTGCGGTAACGCCCCCTGAGCAAAGAGCGATCAATAACAACTTCCCGCTCACTCTCAACACCGGCCGCGTGCGTGACCATTGGCACACCATGACCCGCACCGGTAAAAGCCAGCGCCTGTCGCAGCATCTGGCCGAACCCTTCGCCGAAATCCATCCTTCGGACGCCCGCCAGTACGGCATATCTGACGCCGACATCCTCCGTATCTCGACCGCTCACGGCGAAGTGCTGCTGCGCGCATTGGTGACGCCTCGCCAGCAGCATGGCTCGATCTTCGTGCCGATGCATTGGACCGATCAGTTCGCAGCCAAGGCGCGCGTCGATGCGCTCGTCGCACCCGTCACCGATCCAGTGTCCGGCCAACCGGCGTCCAAGAATGCCCCGGCGCGCATGGAACGCTTCGGCGCCCATGCCTTCGGCTTTGCCGTGCTGGCGGAACGTCCCACAGCCATCGACGCCGACTATTGGGCGCTGGCCCGATGTGCCGGCGGCTGGCGCGTCGAATTGGCGCTTGAAGTGGATAGAGATTGGACGGGTTTTGCCGCCACGCTTTTCGGTCACGTGGAAACGGGCGAAACGCTTGCCTATCACGATACGGCAAATGGCCAGCACCGCTTCGCCCGCTTCTTCGGTGAACGGCTCATCGGCGCACTCTATCTGGCCCGCGAGCCGGTGGCAGTGTCGCGCGGCTGGGCTGTGGAGCAGTTGAGCGCGACCCATGCCGACCGCCGCATGCGTCTGGCGGTGGTGGCAGGACGGCCGGGCGGCAACCAGGCCGATCGTGGCGCCACCGTCTGCTCCTGCTTCGGTGTCGGCGCCAACCAGATCGCACAAGCCGTCCAAGGCGGCTGCGCCAGCGTCGAGGCCATAGGTGCCGCCCTCCAGGCCGGCACGAATTGCGGCTCCTGCCGCGCTGAAATCAAGGGGATCATCGATGCACGGCGTCTTCAAGCGGCCGAGTGAGCGCGCTCCGGCACGCATGGGCAGGCTTTCCGTCCTGCCGGTCTTTTTCAACCTCGATGACAAGCGCGCCCTGGTCGCCGGCGGCTCGGAGGCAGCACTTTGGAAAGCCGAGCTTCTTGCGGCGGCGGGGGCAGAAGTGCATGTCTTTGCGCCGCTGGAGGACCTTTGCGAGGGGTTCGTCAAACTTCTTGAGAACGGACAAACCGGAAGCTTCGTGCATCATGACCGGCGCTGGGACGAAGATGCTTTTGGCGACATGACGATCGCGGTTGCCGACGCTGATTCCGAAGACGAAGCGCGCTCGTTTCATCAAGCCGCAATTGCAGCGGGCGTCCCGGTCAATGTCATCGACAGGCCCGAATTCTGTCAGTTCCAGTTCGGCTCTATCGTCAATCGTTCGCCCGTTGTCATCGGCATTTCGACGGCAGGTGCTGCACCCATTCTCGCACAGTCCATTCGCCGCAGGATCGAGACGCTGCTGCCGGCTTCGCTTTCGGCATGGGCGCATTGGGCGCAGGCAATGCGCGCTTCCATCAACGCGCGGCTCACCGCAGGCGCGCCGCGCCGCGCCTTCTGGGAACGCTTTGTCAGGCGCGCCTTCGACAGGCCGTTCACGCAAGGCGAAGCGCGCGACCTCTTTCGCGAGGCCGGCAGCATCGTCGCAAATCCCGATCAGGCGGCTGGCCGCATCACGCTGGTCGGCGCCGGGCCGGGCGAGGCTGAGCTGTTGACGATCAAGGCCGTCCGCGTCCTGCAGGCGGCTGATGTCATCCTGTTCGACAATTCCGTGACAGGGGAAGCGCTGGAGCTTGCCCGCCGCGAAGCGCAGCGTATCCGCGTCGACGGCAGTCAGAGCGTATGCGAACAGATGATCGCACTCGCCAAATGCGGCAAGCATATCGTCTGGCTCATGGCAGGTGATCCGATGCACGATAGACATGCGGATGCTGTGATCGACCGGATCGAAGGCGCGGGCATTCCGGTCGATCTCGTCCCCGGCGTAGCGGTCGACATGGCTGTAAGGCTTGCGTTCAATGCCGCCTCGGCTGAGCGTATGCGCTCAGAATCCATGCGTTCGGTTGCCTGACGCAATACGTTCGGCCCCAATCGCGGCGGTTGTGTTCGCGCTGGCGGTTCCATCTGAAGGATTTAGCTCTTAAGTTATAGCTGGCGGGGCGCTTATCGATTCGAAATAGGGGAACGGAACCCATGTTCGGCGCGATACGCGGCAAAGTGAAAACCTGGTTCACCGTCGGTGCGGGAACCTTGGCAGCAGTCACGGTGGCCGGTCTGCTCGGCGCCTTCGGCGCGCTGCCGCAGGCGCAGACACCGGTGCTGGCACGCGACAGCCAGATCGAGACGGGCCAGTGGCTTGTGCGGCCTTTGCGGGCCTATATCGGCACGGACCGGGTCTACGACCTGCCAGTCAAGCCGGACCAGCAGGCGCTGGTGCTCGAGGTCGAGATGACCAACCGCACCGCTGAATCGGCGAAGGACTATTTCACGCTGTTCCAGCTTGCGCCGCCGCTTGGCGGGCAGACCGAACAGCCCGCCGTCATCCTGACCCGCGATGCGAGCATGACGCCGGCACTCCATCCCGGCATGACGGAGCGCATGGCCTATGTCTGGACCTTTCCCAAGGCGGTTGCCTTGCCGGGTGAGCTTCCTCTTGTCGTGAACACCAAGACCTACAAGCCGCAGGACAATCTCTACGGCACACCGGGTTGGTTCAACGAGCGGGAACTGGGCAGCATTGAAATGCCGGTCGAGGCGACAAAAGCCGCGGAGGGCCAGTCATGATGCGCTGGGTCTTTAACATCGCAGCGCTCGGAGCAGCGGCGGTCGTCTGCTACGGCATGAAATCCACCAAGCCGCGTTACAAGGATCTCATCGCGCCGATACCTGTCCATGGCTCGATGGCGGACAAGGTCGAGACCCGTCTCTTTGATGTGCAGATCGGCAAGGTCGTGTTCGCACGTGAGCTGAAAGTAACCGAATTCGGCACGCAGAAAACGCTGACCACCGATGGAGTGTGGGCCGTGGTGGCTGCGGACGTTGCCGCCCGCGACAGGACGACAAGGGTGGGTGCAGCCACCTGGCTGGGGCCGACCGGCTTGCGCTACCAGCAGACCGAGAGGTTCTCCTCCCGCTCGGACCTGCCGCCGATCTCGGTTTCTCCCGGTCTGCCGCAACGCGGCCTGTTCCTGTTCGAACTGCCGCCGGGCGAGGTGGGAGGTGCTACGCTGGTCTTCTCGCATGCCGTCTTCTCTGCCCTCGATTCGCAGGCAAATATCGCGCTCGACCGCGTGCCGCTCGATTCCGACGGAACGCCGCAAGGCGTGGTCGACGTCTATGACCTCGATCAGCCTATCTGAGGAGGAAGCGTGATGAGCGTGTCCGATGCTGCAGCACTCGATCCCCAAGATGGCGGACCGGAACGGAAATGGCGCCGCCGCGCGCTTTGGGGGCTGATCATCCTCCTTCCTGCCGCCATTTTGGAGATGGGCTACCAGCAGACGCGTTTTTATCTCCAGAACAACGATCTCGTTGCGCGCGAGGCGGAGCCGCTCAAGGATGTGCATTTCGGCGGCAGCGACTGGCGGCTGGAAAACATGCAGACGATGAAGGACACGAGTTCGCTGCGCATCCCGCCCGATTCCGCGCCGGTCTTCGTCGATTTCACCGTGAAGATCGGCGACGCCGATCTCGAGCAGGCCTGGCTCGGCTGCAAGATCAGCCTTGTCGATGCCGAAGGGCGCTCGTGGCTGCCGTCCTATGTCAGCAATTCGCGGGTGGACGACATGGCGACCTGCAACTCGACGATCTTTTCCGGCGCCAAGACTGGCGACATCGTGAAGATCCGCGAAACCTTCGTCATCCCGAAAGACGCGCTCGCAACCGTCGTGCCGACGGTCGGCCTGGGCAGCGAGCGTCCTTACTATCTGCGCTTCAAACGCTCCTGATCATTCCGCCGGCTGCGGCACCGCTGCCTGAACGCGTTTCGGCAGCGAGAAGGCGGTTTCGAGGATTGCGGCGAGAAAGCAGATGCGTAGCGGCTCGATGAGGATGCCGGTGGACGAATCCTGGAAGGGACTGCCGAACAGCAATGTGACGCCCTTGGCCAGAATCTGCCACAGATCGAGGTCGTGCGGACCGATCAGCCGCGCCGAGCCCAGCCAGAGCCAGGCGGCGGCCCAATCAATGAAGCGATAGCCGACGATCAGGATGACGATCAGGATAACGCCTGAGCTAAGGGTAATCCGCACGCCATTGGCGATCGGCAGGTAGCGCGAGCGATAGCCGCTGATGAAATGCTCGACGAAATCGCGCAGGAAAGCCGGCACCGCCTTGTAGCGCTCGCCGAAGCGCTCGACGCGGCGATGGATGCGCATCAGTTCCTTGTCGTCGCGCACGTCGTAGCCATAGACCAGCGCGGTCATCACCAGCCAGATCACCGGCAGCATCATGTACCAGAAGAGATTGTTCAGTGTCGTCGCCATGCCGATCGACGACACTTCCACCGGCACCATCGAGGCCGCGTGTGCCGAGGAGACGACCATGTCGTTCATCGCCTGGAAATAGCTCCAGAAGTTGCGGCTCATGATCCAGGCCAGCCAGTCGTCCTTCCAGCGGCTGAGCACGTAGAGACCGACGAAGATCCAGTTGGTCTCGCAGATCACGACGACGATCTGCCAGAAGGAGTAGGCCGACCTTTTCTGCATGGTCTGCGCCAGCTTTCGCACGGCCCAGGAGATCGCCACCGATACCAGCAGCCAGCGCGAATCCAGCACGTCAAGAACGTTGGCGCGCTCGCCGAAGGGCGCCATGTCGAGCGCCATGCGCGAATATTGCCGCACCGTATCGCCGAGAAAACCCCATGTGGCGTAGTAGGCAAAGAAGGGCAGGAGCGCGATGGTGATCATCGAGGCGAATCGCGCCTTGCCGCGGTCTTTCGACGGCCCGGCCGCTTCGCTTTCGGCCTCGGTTTGCGCCGAACTGATTTCCGGCAGTCCTGGCCGCAGCACCTGGAACATCGCGACGGTGACGATCAGCTGGGTGAGCGCCACGAAGGTCAGCAGCGCCAGCCCCAGCATGTGGTTGAGAAAGGCAGCCTTGGCGGCGAGCAGCATAAGCAGGTCGCCGGCGATAATGCCTATGAGCACGAGTGCGACAAGCTGCGGCCAGAAACGCCACAACAGGCGGAAGGTCAGCGCAAACGGCGCTGCGACGTCTGCAAGCATGCGAATCTCTCACGACGCCCCCGCATCCATTTTAGGGGCTTTCGCGCGAGGATTGAAGTGCCTGCGAGGTTTTTTACCCCTGCAGGTTGCCGCATCGGCTCTGATTGCTGCGATCAGGCCGCGCGTCTCACCCGGCGTGGGGCACTCGCCTGTGCCTGTTTCACCCAGATCGGCGGAAACTGCCGCAGCTTTATGATCTCGGTGGCCGCGAGAAGTACCATTTCCGCCAGATCGTCCTTGGTGAAGGTGGCCGGGTCCCGTGCCATGCCGAGCATTTCTTCGACGATGTCCATTGTTTCGCCCATCTTTCACGGTTCATGAGGCTCGGCGAGCTTCACGAGTGGATTCAAAAAGTGTCGCCGAGCCTCTTGCTGACCTGTTGCCTGTTATTGGCCAGAGCCCACCATCAGTCATGGACGGTGCTTATTGGCAGATGGGAAAAGGTGGTTATGCATTCGCCCGTTGGCGGTAGCATGTGCCTCCTACGAACTGACTGTCCGCAGGCGCTTTTTGCACCGGACGAGCTAGATGGTTTGGCGGGGGTTCGCCGCATTGGCCTGCGGCGATACTGTTTTGCCGGCGAAAAGCTCGTCAGAAGCGGTGAATGCGCAGGCCCAGCACCTTTTCCGACACGATCACCACCACCAGCGTCAGCACGATCGACACGGTCGAGACGGCAGCCGCCTCCGGCGTGAAGTTGGTGCGCAGATAGTCAAACAGCTGGATCGGAAGCGTCGATGTTCCTATTCCCTTCAGCATGAAGGAGATGGTGAAGATGTCGAAGGAGATGATGAAGGCAAACAGCGCGCCGCCGATGACGCCGGGCTTGATCAGCGGCAGCATGATGCGGCGAAAGCGCGTGAAGCGCCCGGCACCCAGGCTGCGCGCTGCCATGTCCCAGGCCGGATCGAATGTTTCCAGCGAAGCCGAGACGTTGATGAAGACGAAGGGCAGCGTGATCAGCACATGGCCGACGATCATGGCGAACATGGTCTGCGTGCCGATGCCGACCGAATAGACGAAGAACAGCAGCGAGATCGCCGTCAGCACTTCCGGCAAAAGCAGCGGCGAGAGCATGGCGATGCGGATCGCTTCTTTGCCGCGGCCCGCATGCTGCACATAGTAGAGCGCCGCAGCCGTGCCGATCAGCGTTGAAATGACGGTCGAGACCGCCGCCACCCACAGCGATGTCCGGATCGCCCGCATGAACACTTCATTGTTGAAGAAGGTCACATACCAGCGCAGCGACAGGCCCTGCGGCGGGAAGGTCAGGAACGAGCCGGCATTGAACGAAGCGCCGACCACCACGAGGATCGGCGCCAGCAGGAAGGCGTAGACGAGAAGGCAGTAGATAGTGAGAACTTTTCTCGACATCTCAGTACGCCTTCCATTTCATGCGTGTCAGGCGGGCGAAGATGACCACCGCGATCGCGCCCGTCACCGACAGGCAGAGCGCCAGTGCCGAGCCGAACGGCCACTGGAACGTGTCGATCAGCGCATCGACCACCGTCACGGCCATGGTCTTGACGCGCAGGCCGCCGATCAGCGACGGCGTCACATAGGCGCTGAGCGACAGCACGAAGACGAGGATGCAGCCGGCCTGAATGCCGGGCAGCGACAGCGGCAGGATGATGCGGCGGAAGGCGGTTGTCTTCGAAGCGCCGAGCGAGCGGGCCGCCGCATGCAGCGAAGGATCGACGCCCTGTATTGCTGCCATGATCGGCAGGATCATGAAGGGCAGGAAGACATGCACCAGCGCAATGACGATGCCGAGCGCATTGTACATCAGCGGCAGCGGCCGCTCGATCAGGCCGATATTCAACAGCGTGCGGTTGATCAGGCCATTGTTGCCGAGCAGGATCGTCCAGCCGTAGCTGCGAATGACGATACCGACCAGCAGCGGCGAAAGCACCAGCCCGTAGGCCAGCCCGCGAAACTTCATGTCGGCCCTGGCAAGCTGCCACGCGACGGGAAAGCCGACGACGAGGCAGATGGCGGTCGTCAGCAGGCCGATCCACAGTGTGTTGACCACCTGCATGATGTAAAAACTGTCGGTGAAGAATTTTACGTAATTGCCGGCGGTGAAGCCGACGCCATAGGGCGTGCCCTGGCCTGGCACGCGAAAGCTCATCAGGACGATGTTGAGATATGGCAGCACGAGAAAGATGCCGAGCAGCAGCACGGCCGGCAGGATCAGCAGATAAGGGCCGATGCCTTTGGTTCTGCCCGGTGTCATGCGGCGGCTCCCAGCAGCCAGAAGCGGTCGGCGGGTGCCGATACGCCCACCCGTTCCTTGTCGGCGAAGCGGTTGTGGGGAAATGCCTGCGTGTGAATGATCTCGCCGCCCTCAAGCTCGATGCGGTAGTCGATCAGGCTGCCGGAATAATAGCTGGAAAGCACGGTACCCTTCGCACCCTTGCCCGGCGCGCCAAGCTCGATGGCTTCCGGCCGCAAGGTTAGCGTGACCGCGGTTCCCGGCGCATGCATCCGGGCGCTGTGGACTTCGATGACGCCGAAGGTCGTTTCGACTGCGCAGCGGCCGTCACTGCCGCCTTCGCGCACGGTGCCCTTGACCAGATTCACCTGTCCGACGAATTGCGCCACGTCCAGATTCTCAGGCCGCTCGTAGATGTCTGACGGCACGCCGATCTGGGCGATGCGGCCACCGAACATGACGACGACGCGGTCGGACATGGTCATGGCCTCGGCCTGATCATGCGTGACGTAGACGGTGGTGATGCCGACGCGGCGCTGGAGGTCGCGGATGAAGACGCGCATTTCCTCGCGCAGCTTGGCGTCGAGATTGGCGAGTGGCTCGTCGAGCAGCAGGATTTTTGGCTCGATCACCAGCGCCCGGCCCAGCGCCACGCGCTGCTGCTGGCCGCCGGAAAGCTGGCGCGGATAGCGTTCGGCATAGCCGGTAAGCTGCACCATCTCCAGCACGCGGGAAATGCGGCTGCGCATCTCGGGCTTGGCGACCTTGCGCATCTCCAGCCCGAAGGCGAGATTCTGCTCGACCGTCATATGCGGGAACAGTGCATAGTTCTGGAACACCATGCCGATGTCGCGCTTTTCGGCCGGAACGTTGACGACGTCCTGCCCGTCGAAGCGGATCGCACCGCCGCTGACATCCTCGAAGCCGGCGATCATCTTCAGCGTCGTCGTCTTGCCGCAGCCGGAGGGGCCGAGCAGCGAGATGAATTCACCATTTGCAATGCGGACGGAAATGCCATCGACGGCGCGCGCGCTGCCGAAGGTCTTGGTCAGCTTCTCGATGCTAACCTCTGTCATTGATCAATTCTCCACATCGCTATGCTGCCGGCGCGCGGCTTGGCTGCGCTCGGTCGAATAAGGCAGCCGGCGCATCCCGTCGCCAGACGGAATGCGCCGGCTATGCTCCGGACGTCCTACTGGATAGTCTTTGCCCAGCGTTCGGCGAGATCGCCCTGCTTTTCGTTCACAAAATCCCAGTCCCAGGTCAGGATCTTGGACATGGCCTCGCCCGATACCGGGACATCGGCCTTCAGGTCGTCCGGAATGACAACCTTCGAATTGGTCGGTGACACAAAGAATTCCTTGGCCATCAGCGTCTGGACTTCCGGCGACAGGAGGTAATTCGCGTATTCATAGGCGAGCTCCTTTTCCGGACCGTTCTTCAGGATGCTGATGGTCTGGTCGAACATGATCATGCCTTCTTCCGGCACGATGCAGTCGACCGGCAGGCCCTGCTTGCGCAGGCGCGCGATCTCGCCGAAATCGAAGGGTGCGACCACGATCTCGCCGGCCGAAAGTGCCGTCGAGAGGTTGAAGTCGACCTGCACCACCTGACCGAGCTTAGCCAGCGCGTCGAAGCCGGCATCGACATCGTACTGGTCCTTGCCGAACAGCTTGGAGGCAAGCAGCAGCTCCATCTTGCCGGCGCTGTTGGCGAAATTGTAGAGGCCGATGCGGCCCTTGAATTCCTCGTTGGTCCAAAGGTCTTTCCAGGCCTTTGGCGGCGTTTTGATCATATCGGTGCGGTAGCCGATGCCGATCGGCGAAATCGCGCCGGTGGCGCCAAAGCCGCCGGCGACCTGCGCCAGCGGGTAGAGGTCGTTGTAGTTGGGCATCTTGGCAATATCGAGCTTCTCGAAGAAGCCTTCCTTGCGTAGGCCCGAAGCGAAGACCTCATTGGTCATGATGACCGAGTAGGGCGGCTTGTCCGCACCGGCGGCACGAAGATTGGCGCCGAACACACGGCCGTTGCCGACATCCAGCGTCACCTTGGCGCCGGAGGCTTTTTCGAAATCGGGCGCGACGGTGGAGCGCCAGAACTGTTCCCACACGCCGCCCAGCGTCGGCACGATCAGCGTGCGTGCCTGCGCAATCGCCGGCATTCCGAGTACGCCGGCAGCGCCAAGCGCGCCCATTCCGGCCAATGTCTGTCGTCTCGTCAGCTTCGTCATGTCCAGTTCCCCTTTGTTGTTCATGTGCGTCTTGGCAGTCCGATGGAGAAGGTTGCGTTTGTGCCCCGCCTTGCCCTCGCCCGGTATTTCGTCAGCGGCCGAAGGCCTGCTTCGTCTTCAGGTCGATATAGTCTCCATAGCTGATCGGCTCGTATTTGGCCTGCTTGCCGTCGGCGCAGAAGGGCTCCAGGCACTTGATCAGCGTTTCCTTGCTCGGATTGACGAAGAACGGAATCGACTGCCGGCGTGAAGAGACTTTCTTCTCGCGCGGCGGATTGGCGACGCGGTGCGGCGTCGACACCCACTCGTCATTGCTCCAGCGCATGAAGGCGTCGGCGATGTTGATGACATAGGCGCCGTCGATGGACGGCGCGTCGAGCCAGCGGCCGTCGCGGCTCTGCACCTGCAGGCCACCGGACGAAGCTTCCGAGCGCAGGATGGTCATGAAACCGTAGTCGGTGTGGACGCCGGCGCGCAGCTGGCCGGGCAGGGGGTCTTCTTCCTGCTCGGGATAGTTGATGACGCGCAGTGCCGAGAGATGGTTGTCGAAGGCCGGCTCGAAATAGTCGGCATCAAGCCCGATCGCCTGGCAGAAGATGCGGCGCAGATGCCGTGCCAGCGTTTCCATCTCGCCGAAATAGTCGTGGAAGGCGGCCTCGATGCCTTCGGGCTGGCCGGGCCAGACATCGCCGGGCAGGCGCAGGCCGAAATTCAGGCTTTCCTTGTAGTCGCCGGGCGTCTTGATGCCTTTTGTCGCCGCCAGCGCCTCATCGGCCATCGGCGAGAACGACACGCCGCCGAGAAGGCCGGTGCCGCGTCCGTGGCTGCGCTTGTAGTCTTCCGACAGATCGAAATAGGCGCGCGCCAGATTGTAGAGGCGCATCGTCTTTTCCGGCGAAACGCCGTGGCCGGTGACGAGGAAGAAGCCGGTGTCGCGGGCAGCCGTTTCGATTGAAGCAACCACTGCCGCAGCACTTGCCTCGTTTCGGATGAAAGGCCCGATATCGATTACGGGAATTTCCTGATCCACTGTCTGGGTCTGCGGCGCGGACTGCATGATCGCTGTCACCTTCCTGCTGATGGTATGAAATGGGAGAGGGCGAGGAAGCGAAGGCGATGCATGGCCGCTTCAGTGTGCTGAAGCAGCGAAAACGGACAGGGCGGATGACCTTGCATATGCGTCACGATGCCTTCCTCTGTGCCTTGTTCTCCGCTTTCGAACAGGAAGCGGAAACGCCGGTTGACCAAACGTTATATGCACAAACACATGTTGACAAGATCATCTGTTGTTGTCCATATCGAAATTATTCAACGGCGATTTCAACCCTGCGGGTGGTGCGATGGACGACCTTGGAGCACAGGAGCAAGCGGTTCTCGAGCTCATCGCGGCGAACCCTTTCGCCGGTCAGCAGGACATCGCCACGGCACTTGGCCTCGCCCGCTCGACGGTGGCCGCGCACATCGTGCAGCTCGTCAACAAGGGCTACATCCTCGGTCGCGGCTATGTGCTGCCGGCCTCCAAGCGCATGATCTGCATTGGCGGCGCGGTGCTCGACCGCAAGTACCACGCCAAGAAGGAACTGATCTTCGAGACCTCGAACCCGGTCGACGGCTATCGCAGCTTCGGCGGCGTCGCCCGCAATGTGGCCGAAAATCTTGTCCGCCTCGGCGTCGATATCTCCTTCGTCTCCATCGTCGGCGATGATGAGACGGGCCGCTCGCTGGTTCGCCATCTGCGCGATCTCGGTGCCGATGTCAGCCAGGTCATCACCACCACGGAACGGCCGACGGCGGAATATGCTGCGATCCTCGATCCCAAGAACGACCTTGCCCTCGGCATCGCCGATATGGAGATATTCGATCTCTTCTCGCCCTCCTATCTCGATCGCTTCTGGCCGCATCTGGCCGCCGCGACCTGGGTGTTCATCGACTGCAACCTGCCGGCCGCGACGATAGAATCGCTGATCGCGCGTAAGCAGGGCGCCCGCTTCAAGCTGGCGGTCGACACCGTTTCGTCTCCGAAATCAGCCAAGCTGCCAAAGGATTTGAGCGGCATCGATCTGCTCTTCACCAACCACGACGAGGCCAATACCATCCTCGGCATCACCGAGCCGGAAAAGCGGCTGAAGCCCAAGGATGCGGCCGCAGCCTTGCGCGCTGCAGGCGCGGGCGAGGTCATCGTCACCATGGGCGCGCATGGCTATGCCGTCGCGACCGAGGAAGGCGTCGTCACCATGCGCTCGGTGCCGGCGCGGCCGGTCGACATCACCGGCGCAGGCGATGCCATGATCGCCGGCACCATGTACCGCGTGCTTTCGGGCGATCCGACGCAAAACGCGGCGCGCACCGGTGCGCTGCTCGCCACGCTGACCACCGAAAGCGAATCCAGCGTTCATCCAGATCTGTCGGCGCGTTTCCTTTCCGCCGGCATGTATCGCATCCCCGCCTGACAGGGAGACCAGAATGACTAGAGAACTCATCCATCTCAGCGACGAAGTCGCCGCCGCTCTCAAGGAGGGCAGGCCGGTCGTAGCGCTGGAATCGACCATCATCACCCACGGCATGCCCTATCCCGCCAATCTGGAAACGGCGCGCGGCGTCGAGGCCGTCGTGCGCGACAACGGCGCGGTGCCGGCGACCATCGCGGTGATCGACGGCGAACTCCGCGTCGGCCTGACCGACGCCGAACTGGAGAGCCTTGCGCAGGCCAAGGGCGTCGTGAAGGCATCTGGCCGCGACCTCGCCGCCGTCATGGTGCGCAAGGGTTCGGCCGGCACGACGGTTTCGGCCACGATGCGGTTGGCTGACCTTGCCGGCATTTCCATTTTTGCCACCGGCGGCGTCGGCGGCGTGCATCGCGGCGCGGAAGCCACCTTCGACATTTCCGCCGATCTCACCGAACTCGGTAATACCGGCACGACGGTGGTGTGCGCAGGCGTCAAGTCGATCCTCGATATTCCGAAGACGCTGGAATTCCTCGAAACCCAGCGCGTGCCCGTCATCGCCTACGGCACCGACGATTTCCCGGCCTTCTTCACCCGCTCCAGCGGCGAGAAGGCCGACCATCGGCTCGACACGCCGCGCGAGATCGCAGAAGCGATGGTCCTGCACGAGGAGATGGCGTCCCGCACCGGCATCCTCATCGCCAACCCCATTCCCGAAGCCGATGCGCTCGACCCCGCCTTCATCGATGGCACGATTACTGCCGCCGTGAAGGAAGCCGACGAGAAAGGCATTTCGCGCAAGGAGCTGACGCCCTTCCTGCTCGCCCGCATCAACGAGCTTTCGCAGGGCCGTAGCTTGAAAGCCAATATCGCGCTGGTGCGCAACAATGCAGAACTCGCGGCAAGGATCGCCGTCGAGCATGCGCGCTTGAGGCGGGCCGAGGGCTGAAAGCCGACATGGACAGAATGGTGCCCTACGTTGCCCCCCTCTGTCCTGCCGGACATCTCCCCCACAGGTGGGGAGATTACCAGCTTCGATCGCCTCCATCCTCCAGCGTCGCCGATTGGCGAAAATCAAGCGGCCGGCTGATCTCCCCACCTGTGGGGGAGATGTCCGGCAGGACAGAGGGGGGCGCGAAGGATCGCGACCTCCATACGCGTCGATTCATCCCCAGCTTCCGTAATTTCCGCCCACAGGAGACAGCATGAGCGACCAGACCTTCGAAACCATCCTTTACGAAAAGGATGCCACCGACAAATTCGCCACCATCACCATCAATCGCCCCGACAAGCTCAACGCGATGAACAAGACGGTGATCCGCGAGATCGACGCCGCACTCGCCGCTGCCGTTGCCGACCCGGACGTCAATGCGCTGGTCATCACCGGCGCCGGCCGCGCCTTCTCTTCCGGCTACGATCTGCAGGGCGGCGATTTCGATGTCGACATCGATTTCTGGCGCTCCGACATGGGCGAGAACGCCGAGGCGCTGCTCAACATCTGGAAGGCGCCGATCCCCGTCATCGCCTCCATCAACGGCTACGCGCTGGCCGGTGCGCTGGAGCTGATGATGTGCTGCGATCTGGCGATCGCCGCCGACAACGCCAAGTTCGGCGAACCGGAAGTGCGCCACAATTCCGGCCCGCCCGCGCTGATGATGCCCTGGCTGCTCGCCACCCGCGACGTGCGCTGGCTGATGTATACGGGCGATCTCGTCGATGCCGAGGAAGCGCTGCGCATGCATCTCATCAACAAGATCGTGCCTGCCGACCAGCTCAAGCTGAAGACGGAAAACCTTGCCCGCAAGCTGGCGCGCATGCCCGTGCCGGCGCTGAAATTCACCAAGGCCTCGATCAACAACCAGCAGATGGTGGCGGGGCTTCTGCCGTCCTTCCAGTACAACATCGAGGCAATCGCCGCCCTTCACGTCACCAAGCAGGGCCGCGAATGGATGGCCAACCTCGCCAAGATGAGCCTGAAGGAATATCTCGCCTTCCGCGACGGGCCGTTCAAGGATCTGGACTGAGCTGGAGCGGGGGTGGGGAACGTCGATCACCCCCACCCCTAACCCCTCCCCACAAGGGGGAGGGGAACTCAGGTGTTGCTTGCGCCAAATTCGGACAGACTGTGCCGAGGATACTCGACGGCGTCCCCCTCCCCCTTGTGGGGAGGGGCTAGGGGTGGGGGTGCTTCATATGCGATCGGCGTGCCCTTGTGGGCGCTGAGGTGGGGGGAACCGAAATACGATGGCGATGAAATCACCTGACATGACCGCCGCAATGCAGGCCCTGATAAACCCGCGCTCGGTTGCCGTTATCGGCGCGACGGAACGTCCGGACGCTTCTTCAAGCTATGTCATGCGCAACCTGATGGCGTTCGGCTTTTCCGGGGCCATCATCCCGGTGCATCCCAAGGCTGATCAGGTCTTCGGCATCCCGGCCATTCCCGTGCTCGACCGGCTCGACAAGCCAGCCGACGTCGCCGTGATCGGCATCGGTGCAGTGCATGTTCTGGGCGCACTCGAAGCCGCAGCTAAGGCCGGCACGAAAGCCGCCGTCGTGCTTGCCAGCGGCTTTGCCGAGACCGACGACGAAGGCAAGGCACGCCAGCAGGTGCTGATCGAAATCGCCGAGAAATACGGCATGGCGATCTGCGGGCCGAACTGCCTCGGCCTGTTCAATCTCTCAAGCGGTGCGGCACTCTATTCGTCGACCCTGTCGCCCAATCTTCGCAAGGGTGGCCTGGCGCTGCTTTCCCATTCCGGGGCCAGCGCTATCGCGCTCGCCAATACAGGCCGTTTCGGCCTCAGCCACATCGTCTCGTCCGGCAACAGTGCTGCGACCGACATTCCCGATTATCTCGCCTATCTCGCTTCCGACGAGACTACCCGCGTCGCAGGCGTCGTGCTCGAAGCGATCCGCGATCCAAAAGCCTTCTCAGCGGCGATGCAGGCTATGCACGTCGCCGGCAAGCCGGTCATCGCCTTGCGCGCCGGCCGCTCGGCCAAAGGCTCGGCTGCAACCGCCGCCCACACCGGTGCGCTCGCCGCCGCCAACGAAGCCTATGAAGCCTTCTTCCGCAACAGCGGCGTGATCGAAGTTTCCGACATGGACGCCTTCATCGAGACCGCTTCGCTCTGCCTGTCGCTGAAAGCAAAACCGCGCGCCAGGGGCGTTGCGGTGGTCGGCGTCAGCGGCGGCGGCGTGGCGCATGTGTCCGACATCGCCTCCGAGATCGGCCTGGAATTGCCCGAACTTGCCACTGAGACGAAAGCCGGCCTGAAAACTTTGCTGCCGGCCTTCGCCACCCCGCAGAACCCGATCGACACCACCGGCATCGTCTTTGCCGACGGTTCGATCTACGCCCGCGTTCTGGAGGCATTGGCCAATGACCTGTCGATAGGCCTGATCGTTGCGTCCCAGGACGCGCCTGTCGGCCTCGACGCGGACGGTGCCGCCGAATATGTCGGCATCGCCGAGGCCGTCGCAGGCTATGCGCGCAACCCCACGGTGCCGGCCGTCTTCATGAGCAATCTGTCGTCTGGTCATCATCCTGCGGTGCGCGCCGTGCTCGACGGCGTCCCGGTGCTTAACGGGACACGCGCGGCGCTGACGGCGATCCGCAACATGGTCGAGCCGCCGGTTCTTCGCGCTGCCATATCGCCCGCCGTCGAACCGGCTCCTGCAGGTGATCCATGGGCGAAGCGTCTCGCTGCCGGCGATAAACTCACCGAGCGCGAGGCCAAGGAATTGCTCGCCTCCTGCGGCCTGCGGGTCACGAAGGAACGGCTTGCAACCACGGCGGACGAAGCTGCCGCCGCCGCGCTGGAAATCGGCTTTCCCGTCGTGCTGAAAATTGAATCGCCGGATATTCTGCACAAGACCGAGGCCGGCGGCGTGCGGCTGAACATCGCTTCTGAAGCCGAAGCAAGGCAGGCGTTCGACGCCATCATGGCGTCTGCACGCGCCTATGCGCCCGCCGCCGAACTGCGCGGCGTCGTCGTGCAGGAAATGGCCGGTCGCGGCGTCGAGGCGCTGATCGGCCTGGTTCGGCATGAGCCGTTCGGGCTCGGCATCGTCGTCGGTGTCGGCGGCGTGCTGGTCGAACTGGTCAAGGACGCCGCCTTCGACCTGCTGCCCATCGATCGGGCTGCCGCCGAAGCGCTGATAGACCGAACCCGCCTCGGCCATCTTCTCGCCGGCCATCGCGGCGCGCCGGCAGCCGACCGCGAAGCGCTGGTGGAAGCGATGCTCGCGCTATCACGCTTCGCCGACCACTACGGCCATCTGGTCGAGGCGGTGGATCTCAATCCTGTCGTGGTGTTTGAAAACGGCAAGGGCGCCTGCGCGCTCGATGCGCTGGTGATCGCGCGGTAGGTGGCAGCCTTGGATTTTGGGGGGAAAGATTCCCAGTTGATTTTCTCTTCGCAAAGCTAGTTCTTCGACAACGGCCGGATGCGAAGCAGGCGCGGCGGTGATAAAGTGCGCCCACGTATTCTCCCCCCTTGAGGGGGAGATGGCGCGTAGCGCCAGAGGGGGTCGGTTCATGCAGTGCGCGACGCAAAAAGAACGTCGAGCACTGCCGCAACGACCCCACCCGGCCCTACGGGCCACCCTCCCCACAAGGGGGAGGGAGGCGCTGAGCCTCGAAGGACGCACTTAAGCGGCGACCTCTCCGATGGAGGGTGAAGCTGAACTCTTGTTTGCACTAAGCTTGGCCAGAAGCCCGGCGCGCTTCTTCTCATAGCGCTCCACAGCCGCCAGCTTCACATGACCAAAGCCGCGAACCTCTTCCGGCAGCTTTGCAAGCTCGATCGCGACCGTACGATTGTCCGCAGAAAGCCGTGCCGCCAAATCTTCCACCATTGCAAAATAATCGGCGATCAACTGCCGTTCCAAGCAGCGTTCCTCGGTGCGGCCGAAGGGGTCGAAGCGCGTGCCGCGCAGGCCCTTGAACCGCGCTAGAAGACCGAACACCGGCCCCATCCACGCCCCGAACGCGATCTTGCCAGGATGGCCGGTGCGCGGATCGGTGCGCGAGATCATTGGCGGTGCCAGATGGTATTTCAGCGTAAAATCGCCCTCGAACTGCTCGGCCAGTTTCTGCGCGAAGGAGCGGTCGCGGTGCAGCCGGGCGACCTCGTACTCGTCCTTGTACGCCATCAGTTTGAACGCGCCATGCGCGACCGCCAGGCCGAAATCGGCATCGGCCTTGTGGGCCTTTTGGACCAGCGCGCGATAGCGCCCGGCATAGGTACCATCCTGATAGGCGGTGAGGAATTCGGCACGCCGTGCCACGATTTCATCGAACGTTGCGGGCTTCGGAGTTTCCGGCCCGACATGCGCGGCCTTGGACACTGCGCCCGGATCGACCGCCGCGCGCCGCCCCCAGCCGAAGGCGGCGCGGTTCATGGCCACGCCCGCACCGTTCATTTCGATTGCCTTGTCGAGCGCGTCCAGGCTGATCGGCACCAGCCCGCGCTGCCAGGCATTGCCGAGCAGGAACATGTTGGCAGCAATCGCATCGCCAAGCAGCGCCGTGCCGAGTTTGGTGGCCGAGACCAGCGCCAGCGCGTTCTCGCCTGCTGCCTGCCGAAGCTGCTTCAGCGTCGCTTCCTGCCGGAAGTCGATGGTGGTGTTTTTAACGAAGGAGGCGGTCGGCGCGAAATGGTCGTCCAGCACCAGCCTCGTGCGGCCATTGGCGACGGTGGCGAGTGAGCCGGCGGAGGCCGCCACGACGATGTCGAAGCCGAGGATCAGGTCGGATTCGCCGAGGCCGATGCGGATTGTGTTGAGCGATGCGGGGTCGCGCGCCAGCCTTATATGCGAGGTCACCGCGCCGTTCTTCTGCGCCAGCCCGGTCTGGTCGAGCGTGAGCAGGCCGAGCCCGTCGAGATGCGCCGCCTGTGAGAGAATGGCGCTGACGGTGATGACGCCGGTGCCGCCGACGCCGGCGAGCAGCATGTTGTAGGGCCGCTCGATTGCCGGCAAAACAGGCATCGGCAAGTCGGAGAAATCGGCTTCTCGTGCCTTGCCCTTCGGCTTGCGCACCTGCCCGCCCTCGACCGTCACGAAGCTCGGGCAAAAGCCCTTGATGCAGGAGAGGTCGGTGTTGCAGCTCGACTGGTTGATGGCGCGCTTGCGGCCGAATTCGGTTTCCTTGGGCTCGATGGAAATGCAGTTGGAGACCGCCGAGCAATCGCCGCAGCCCTCGCAGACCAGCTCATTGATGAAGGCGCGCTTGGGCGACACGGGAAACGCGCCGCGCTTGCGGCGGCGGCGCTTTTCCGCAGCACAAACCTGATCGAAGACCAGAACCGTGACACCCTCGATCTCGCGCAATTCGCGCTGTGCGGCATCGAGTTCGTCGCGGTGATGGATGGCCACGCCGCGCGGCAGCACGCCTTCCCAGGCTTCCGGCTTTTCGGAGACGACGACGACGCGTTTTGCGCCTTCCGCCAGCACCTGATCGACGATGCCGGGTACGGTCACCTCGCCGTCATGGCGCTGGCCGCCGGTCATGGCGACGGCGTCGTTGTAGAGGATCTTGTAGGTGGCATTGACCTTGGCCGCGATCGCCGCGCGGATCGCCAGCAGGCCGGAATGGAAATAGGTGCCGTCGCCCATATTGACGAAAATGTGCTTCTCGTCGGTGAAAGGCGACAGGCCGATCCATGCACCGCCTTCGCCACCCATCTGAGTGAAGGTCGAGGTGTTCCGGTCCTCGACGCCGATCACCATCATGTGGCAGCCGATGCCGGTCGATGCGCGGCTGCCCTTGGGCACGACGGTGGAGATCGAATGCGGGCAGCCGGAGCAGAAATAAGCCTCGCGCTTCAGCGCGATCGCCTCGGCGGGAACGGCTGCCGCGATCTCTTCGACGCGGCTGGCATTGGCGGCCAGCGCCTTGTCCGGCTTGCCGAGGCGCGACATCACTGCACGGGCGACCACGACGGAATTGATCTCGCCGATCGACGGCAGCAGCGGTGCGCCTTTCTCGTCGGCCTTGCCGGTGACGCGCGGGCGGCGGTCCGCAGGCATGTTGAACAGCAGCGACTTGATCTGCTCTTCGATCACCGGCCGCTTTTCCTCGACCACGAGAATCTCGTCCAGGCCGTTGGCAAAGGCGCGAAGACCTTCCGGCTCCAGCGGCCAGACCAGCCCGACCTTGTAGAGGCGTATGCCGAGCGCGGCGGCTCGCTTTTCGTCGATGCCGAGTGCGGATAGTGCGCCGAGCAGGTCGAGCCACGACTTGCCGGTCGAGACGATGCCTAGCCGCGCCTTGCCGTTGCCTCGGACGCGGTCGATGGCGTTGGCGCGCGCGAAGGCATGAACCGCTTCCAGCTTGTGCTCCAGCCGCCGCTCCATCGCATGCGGGCCGTCGGGCCAGCGCAGCGACAACCCGTCGCCGGGAAGCACGAGATCAGGCATGGCGATCGAAAGCCCATCGGGCGAGACATCGACGGTTGCTGTGCATTCGACGATCTCGGTCTGGCATTTGAAGCCGACCCAGGCGCCGGAATAGCGGCTCATCGCCCAGCCCAGAAGGCCGTAGTCGATATATTCGCCGACGCCGCCCGGCGACAGCATCGGCACCATAGCCGAGATGAGGTTGTGCTCGCTCTGATGCGCCAGTGTCGAGGAAACCGCGCCATGGTCGTCGCCGGCCAGCAGCAGCACGCCGCCATGGCGGTCGGTGCCGACGGCATTGGCGTGGCGGATGACGTCTATCGAGCGGTCGACGCCCGGTCCCTTGCCGTACCACATGGAAAAAACGCCGTCGTAGCGGGAGCCGGGAAACATGCCGGTCTGCTGCGTGCCCCAGACGGCGGTCGCGGCCATGTCCTCGTTCAGGCCGGGATGGAAGACGACGTGATTGGCCTTGAGGTATTTGCCGGCGCGCGCCATCTCGCGGTCGAAGCCGGCCAGCGGCGAGCCGCGATAGCCGGAGACATAACCGGCGGTGTTGAGGCCGGCGGCAAGGTCGCGCTGGCGCTGCATCATCGGCAGGCGCACCAGCGCCTGCGTGCCCGAAACGAGGATGCGCCCGCGCTCCAGCGCGTAACGGTCGTCGAGGCTTACCCCTTCCCGTGTTGGCGAGGGCGCTTTGTCATGTTGCGTGGCTGAAACTGTGGCTACGGACATGGGGCACTCCGTCAGGCGGAAGGATCGGGTGGCGTAAGATCGAAGACGCGCCCGCGATTGAGGATATTTTTCGGGTCGAACGCGGCCTTCAGCCGCCGCATCGCGGCAAGTTCAGCGTCGCTGCGAACGAGTGAAAGCCAGCGCTTCTTGTCGAGGCCGATGCCGTGCTCGGCCGAGACGCCGCCGCCGGCAGCGGCGACGCTGCGATAGATGATGTCGTACACGGCGGCCGGCTCAGTCGTGCGCACTTGATAGTGCAGATTGCCGTCGCCGAGATGGCCGAAGACATAGATGTCGGCTTGGCCATCGATCGCGCGGATCGCGGTTTCGGTTTGCGCGAGAAACGCCTGCATCCGCGCCAGCGGCAGGCTGACATCGACGCCGATCATCCCCTTCATTGCGAACAGGAAGGGATTGACGCTTTCGCGCACGGCCCAAAGCGCATGAAACTCGCGCGGCGATTGCGAAACGACCACGTCGCTGACGATGCCGTCTTCCACCGCCTGCATCAGCACTTCGGCGAAGCGCTCGCCGTCACGATCGGGCTCGTTGCCCTGGATCTCGGTCAGCACATAGACCGGCGAGCCGGCGGGCAGTGGCGCAGGCGCTGCCATGCTGGGTATCATGTCGTCATAGAGCGGCGCGAAATTCACCTCATAGGCGGAAAGCAGCGGCCCGAGCTTTTGGCGCAACAGCCCGAGCAGCGCGATTGCGGCTTCGAATGAAGGCAGTGCGCAAAACGCATTGACCTCCGAAAGCGGCCTGGGATGCAGCCTGAGTGCGGCGCGTGTGACGACGCCGAGCGTGCCTTCGGTGCCGATGAAAAGCTGGTTGAGATCGTAGCCGGAATTGTCTTTCGGCAGGCCTTTCAGCGAGGTCAACACGCTGCCATCGGCCAGCACTGCCTCCAGCCCCAGAACCTGGGCGCGATACATGCCGTAGCGCAGCACGCGGATGCCGCCGGCATTGGTGGCGATGTTGCCGCCGACTGTGGCCGAGCCGCGCGCGCCGATATCGACGCCGAACATCAGGCCGGCATTGTCGGCAGCCTCTTGGACGGTCTGCATCGTCGCGCCCGCCTGCGCGGTGATGGTCGCTGCCTCGCGGTTCGGGACGTCGAGCCCTGTCATACGCTCCAACGACAGCACCACTTCGCCGGGCTGCACACGCGCCGCCCCCGCAAGCCCGGTACGCCCGCCTTGCACAACGACAGGCTGGCCGAGGCGATTGCAGGCGGCAAGTGCTGCAGCAACGCCCTCGGTGTCGCGCGGACGAAGGACAATTTCAGGCAATGCGCCAAGCTTGCCGTCGGGGTCGTCGCGGTAACGTTCATCGACGGCAGAGCCGGCAAGAATGCCGCCCGCGTCGAGCTTGCCGTCTAGTTCGGACAGAAGCCGATCGCCTTCGAGACTCATGAACGTCAGGAACCGCGCTGAAGGGAGAAGGTTTCGGCCGGCAGGCTGCCGCCCTGCGAAGGTCCGCAAGCAAGCGCCAAAAAGACCCGACGAAATGCCTGACTGGACACGCTTGCCACCTGTTGAAGCCGTTACCGATCAACCATATTCTCGGGCGACTATTTGTCAAACCTATATTCATTAAAAAGATATGGCTTTCCGCGTCGCTTCGTGGCATCCATCACAAAGCCAAGGGACGGAGCATATGATCCTCAAATACGATGAAGTCGTGCGGTCGGGCGTGGCCAAGCAGGTCGCCGACAACATCCGCTCGGCCATTATGGACGGTAGGCTCAAGATCGACGAGCGCCTGCCGACCGAGGAAGAACTGGCAAAGAGTTTCGGCATTTCCCGGCCGACGGTACGCGAAGCGCTGAAGCGCCTGGCGGCGGAAAATCTCATTCGCTCAAGGCGCGGCCCGACCGGCGGAAATTTCGTTACGCGGCCCGATCCCGAGGGGCTTTCGGCGGCCATCACCGGCGCTGCCACGCTGCTGGTCGGCATCGGCGCCTTCGACATTGACGAGATCATCATCGCGCGCCTCGAAACCGAGACGATCTGCTGCCGGTTGGCTGCGGCCAATCGCACGGATGCCGATATCGAGGCGCTTGAAGTGGAAATCCGCGTCCAGCTTGATGAGACCATTTCGGACGAAGCCTTCTGCGCTTCCGACGTGCGCTTCCATCGCGCGCTGGTGAATTCGGCCGGCAACGGCCCGCTCAATCTGATGATGTACACGGTGGTCGAGGCCTTCATGCCCATCACCAACATGATCGTTTCGCGGGTGCGCGATCGCCGCGCTGTCGCCGGCTTTCATAAGCAACTGGCATCAGCCATCAAAAACCGCGATGCGGCGAAGGCGACTGAGGCGCTTGCCGCCATGCTCGCCTATCTGCGCGACAACTATTCCACCAGTCTAGAACGGCGCGAGCGCGCACTGGCCGCCCGCGGCTGAGGGCGTCACCGCCCCTAACAACCACCGGATAATTTGGAGGTACCATGTCCGATACGTTCACCGCACTCATGATTGAAGACGAAGGCGGCAAGCCCAAGGCTGCGTTCAAGCAGATCACCATTGCCGATCTTCCGGACCATGACGTGCTGGTCGAAGTCGCCTTCTCCACGCTCAACTACAAGGACGGTCTTGCCGTTTCCGGCAAGGGCCGCATCGCTCGCAAGCTGCCGATGGTCGCCGGCATCGATATCGCCGGCACGGTGGTCGAATCGCGTTCCGACAAGTGGAAGGCCGGCGACAAGGTCGTGCTCAACGGCTGGGGCCTCTCGGAAACGGAGTGGGGCGGCTACACGCGCTTCCAGCGCGTCAAGCCGGAATGGCTGATCCGCCTGCCCGACGCCTTCAGTCTGCAGGACGCAATGGCCATCGGAACCGCCGGCTATACGGCGGCCCTTTGCGTCGATGCGCTCGAAGCCTGGGGCACGATCGCCGCCGACCAGCGCGAGGTGCTGGTGACGGGTGCTGCCGGCGGCGTCGGCTCGACGGCGATCGCACTGCTCGCCAAGCGCGGCTACAAGGTGACCGCCGCGACCGGCCGGCCGGAAACGCATGATTATCTGGCCAAGCTTGGAGCAACGGCTTTTGTCGATCGCGCCACGCTGTCCGAAAAGGGCGGCCCCTTGCAGAAGGAGCGTTGGGCCGGTGCCGTCGATTCCGTCGGCTCGACCACGCTGGCCAACGCTCTCTCGCAGACCGTCTATGGCGGTGCGGTGGCTGCCTGCGGCCTTGCCGGCGGCGCCGATCTGCCGGCGACCGTGTTGCCGCATATCCTGCGCAGTGTCGCTCTTCTCGGTGTCGATTCCGTCATGGCGCCGATCGCCAAGCGCGAAAAGGCGTGGGAGCGGCTGGCCCGCGATCTCGACCGTGAAGCGCTTTCCAGCATCACCCGTGTCGAGCCAATGTCCAGGCTGCCGGAACTTGCCAACGAGATTCTGGCCGGCCAGGTGCGCGGCCGCGTCGTCATCGAAATCGGCAAGTAGTTTCTGGCAGGCGGCGGTGTCGTTAGACGATGCCGCCGCTTCCGCCCACAACCGCCGGCCGTTCTGCGGCGACCTTGGCGCGGTAGCCGGCAGCCCGGTAGGCGGCAACCGGGTCGATTGCGCCGCCTGAATCGAGCCGCGCCATGGCAAGAATCGGCTCGACATCGGTCCGGTACGCGGCCTTCAGCATCTGCGTTGCCATCAGTGCATCATTGTCATCCTGAAAGCCTTCCAGTGCCTTGCGGTCCACCAGCAAGGCGGCGGCATAGGCGCGCTGGACTTCGATCGCCGACAGCATCAGGCTCTCGATCGGGTCGGTCACATTGTGGCTCTGGTCGAGCATGTGTGCGGGGTCGAATCCCTTGGCGTTGTTCAGTTCGGCGTCGACCAGCTCGTTGAAGATCAGGAACAGGCGGTAGGGATCGATCGAGCCGGCGTCGAGATCGTCGTCGCCATATTTCGAATCGTTGAAATGAAAACCGCCGAGTTTGCCGAACTGGATCAGGCGGGCGACGATCATCTCGATATTGACGTTGGGCGCATGATGGCCGAGGTCGACGAGGCAGTGGGCCTTCGGCCCGAGTTCCTGCGCGATCAGGTAATTGGTGCCCCAGTCCTGCACGACCGTGGAATAAAAGGCAGGCTCATACATCTTGTGCTCGGTGAACAGCCGCCAGCCGTCCGGCAGCTCCGCATAGATCGCCTTCATCGCATCGAGATAGCGCTCGAATTGCTTTGTGAAATTCACCTGCCCGGGAAAGTTGGAACCGTCGCCGATCCACACCGTAAGCGCCTTCGAGCCGATCGTCTTGCCGATCTCGATACATTCGAGATTATGCTCCACCGCCTGCTGGCGCGTGCCGGCGTCGGCATGTGACAGCGAGCCGAATTTGTAGCTGAGCTTCTGGTCCGCCGCGTCCGAGAACGTGTTGGAGTTCATCGCGTCGAAGCCGAGCCCGAAGCGGCTCGCCGCCTGCTTCAGCCGGTTGGCGTCGGCCTTGTCCCAGGGGATGTGCAGCGAGACCTTTGGCGTCGCCTGCGTCAGTTGCTGGATGACAGCGCAGTCTTCGATCTTGTCGAAAATGTCGCGCGGCTCACCGGCGCCCGGAAAGCGCGCAAAGCGCGTGCCACCGGTGCCGACGCCCCAGGACGGCACGGCGACCTTGAACGCCGCCACCTTGTCGCGGATCGCGTCGATGGAAATGCCGCGCCGGTCGAGCCGCTCGCCGAGCGAGGCGTAGTCGCGCGTGAGCTCGGCACGGCGCTTTTCGTTTTCGCTTTCGACAATGTCGGCGGAGATGATGGTTTCCGTCACTTATGCCTCCCAAGTCTTGTCATGCCGACGCTGCCCCTCACCTGCCTGCCGGCTTCCTCTCCCCGTATAGTGACGGGGAGAGGAAGAAGCTCCAGCGCTGACGCCCCCCTCTCCCTGTTCTTACGGGGAGAGGGTAAGGGTGAGGGGCAGCGCAACGCTCAAATGACTACCGCGTAAAACTCTGCGCATTCCCAGCATCGACATTGACGATATTGCCAGTGGACTTCGCCGACATGTCCGACACGAAGAAGAATACGGCCTCTGCAATGTCTTCGGGGTAGACGCTGAGCTTCAGCATCGAGCGCTTGCGGTAATGCTCCTCAAGTTCGTCCGGGCTCATATTGTAGGCGGCGGCGCGCTGCTCGCGCCATTCGCCGGTCCAGATTTTAGAGCCGCGCAGCACCGCGTCCGGGTTGACCGTGTTGACCCTTATGCCGAACTCCGCACCCTCCAGCGCCAGGCAGCGGGCGAGATGGATTTCGGCGGCCTTGGCGGTGCAATAGGCCGACGCGTTGGGCGAGGCGGCAAGGCCGTTCTTGGAGGCGATGAAGACGATGGCGCCGCCGGTCTTCTGCTTTTTCATCAGGCGGAAGGCCTCGCGGGCGACCAGGAAATAGCCGGTCGACAGGATATCCATGTTGCGGTTCCACATCGACAGTTCCGTCTCGTCGATGGGCGCGGAAGACGAAATCCCGGCATTGGAGATCAGGATATCGATGCCTCCGAATTCCTGTGCCGCGAATGTAAAGGCATCGATGACATCCTGTTCGCGCGTCACGTCGAGCCGCACGCTGCGCACGACATCGGCCGTGTGCCGGCTGGCCAGGTCGTCATTGGCGGCTTGCAGCGCGCTTTCATCAATGTCGGCCAGCACCACGCAGGCGCCGTCGCGCAGCAGGCGCTCGGCGGTCGCCTTGCCGATGCCACCGGCACCGCCCGTCACCAGCGCCACCTTGCCGGCCAGTGGCTTCGGCCTGGGCATGCGCTGAAGTTTTGCCTCCTCCAGCACCCAGTATTCGATGTCGAAGGCCTCCTGCTCGGGCAGGCCCATATAGGATGAAACGCTGGACGCACCGCGCATGACATTGATCGCGTTGACGTAGAACTCCGCCGAGATGCGCGCGGTGGCCTTGTCCTTGGCGAAGGTGATCATGCCGACGCCGGGCACCAGATAGACCACGGCGTTCGGGTCGCGCATCGGCGGGCTTTCCGGCCGCTTGCAGCGTTCGTAATAGGCGGCATGGCCCTTGCGGTAGTCTTCCACCGCAGCACCGAGCCCGGCCAGCGTCTTGTCGAGGTCGGGCTTTGCCGGGTCGAAATCGACCACCAGCGGGCTTATCTTGGTGCGCAGGAAATGGTCGGGGCAGCTCGTGCCGAGTGCTGCCAGCGGCTCCATGTCGCGCGCGGCGACGAATTCCAGCACGGCCGGCGAATCGTCGAAATGCCCGACCTTGCGCTCGGAGGCCGAGATCATGCCGCGTATCGCCGGCATAAGCTTCGCCGCGATCGCCTTGCGTTCAGTTGCAGGAAGCGTCGGGCGCACTTCGCCGCCGAAGGCGGCCTTGCCGACGCTCTTCTCCTCGAACCATTCGATCGCGCGGTTGATGATGCGGATCGTCGTTTCGTAGCACTCCTTTGCCGTATCGCCCCAGGTGAACAGGCCGTGGCTTTCCAGGACGACACCGGTCGCCTTCGGGTTTTCGCGGCAGAATTTTTCCAGCCAGAGGCCGAGTTCGAAGCCCGGCCGCTTCCATGGCAGCCAGCCGATCTCGCCGCCGAAGATTTGCTGCGTCAATTCCCTGCTGTTCTTCGCGGCGGCGATGGCAATGACCGCGTCCGGGTGCATGTGATCGACATGCTTTTGCGGCACATAGGCATGCAGCGGCGTATCGATGGAGGCTGCGCGCGGGTTGAGATTGAAGGTGCAGTGGGGCAGGTAGCCCACCATCTCGTCTTCGAACGCGACACCGCGATAGAGCCCCTTCAGCGCCTCGAGCTTGTCCATGTAGAGCGTGGCGAAGCCGTCGAGCTTGATGGTGCCGACATCTCCGCCTGAGCCTTTCACCCACAGCACCTCGACCTGATTGCCCGTCAGCGGGTCTTTCTCCATCGCCTTGGCCGAGGTGTTGCCGCCGCCATAATTGGTGATGCGCTTGTCGGAACCGAGAAGGTTGGAGCGGTAGAGCAGGCGCTGCGCTTCCGACATGGATACCGCCTTGGCCTCGTCCCAAAGATTGGCGAGGCGCTTGGCTGTGCGCGTTTCGAGCATTTTCCATCCTCCCAGAGCCGCGCGGCGGCAGCGCGTAATTTGCCCAAGGCTTTCATGATCGGGCCATTACTGTCAATCAAAAACGATCATGTTCGATCATATTGCGCTGCACAATGAAATAAAATGACTGAAGTTGATTGACAGTAACCGGTATGAATGACCTAATGACCAGCAACGGGAGGAACCATGCACGAAAAGGAACGCCACCGGATCATTCTGTCGGCCATCCAGGAAAAGCCTGTGGTGACGGTGCAGGAGATGGTCGATCTGACAGAATCGTCGGAGGCGACGATCCGGCGCGATATCGCGGCACTCCATGTGCAGAAGCGGCTGCGCCGTGTGCGTGGCGGTGCCGAGGCGATCAACCCGCCGCAGTTCATCGGCCTTGCCGGCCGCCCCTTTTCCGTCAACGAAACGCTCAACGCTTCCAAGAAGCGCGCCATAGCCCGCGAGGCGGTCGAGCTTTGCGCCGATGGCGAGCCGATCATCATCAATGGCGGCACCACCACTTTCCAGATGGTGCATTTTCTCACCAACCGGCGCATGCCGATCTTCACCAATTCGTTTCCCATTGCCGAGCACCTGCTCAAGCATTCCAAGAACACGGTGATGCTGTCGGGCGGCACGATTTACCGCGAGCAGAACATCATCCTGTCGCCCTTCGACAATGACGTGACGCGCAATTTCTATGCGCGGCGCATGTTCATGGGCGCGCAGGGGCTGGGGCCGCTCGGTCTGATGGAAGGCGATCCGCTGCTGATCCAGGCCGAGCAGAAGCTGATCGATCAGGCTGACGAACTGGTCGTGCTGGTCGATTCCTCGAAATTCCGGCAGCGCTCGAGCCTGATCCTGTGTGGCCTGGCGCGCATCACCACCGTCATCACCGACGATGGCGTCGAGGATCGCGAAGCCAAGATGCTGGAGGACGCAGGCGTCAATCTCGTCGTGGCGAAAAACACGGCATCGAAAATGGAGGAATCTTCGCTGCAGGCGTGAGGGAATTCCCGGTCGCAGCGCTGATGGAATACAACGTCAAAGGGAGGAACTCGATGAACATCTTGAAGAAACTGATGGTGACTGCCGCACTTTCGGCCGCCATGTTCGCAACCGCCGCACATGCCGAAAGCACCAAGATCGCACTGGTCGTCAAGTCGCTCGGTAATGGCTTCTTCGACGCCGCCCACACCGGCGCGCAGGAAGCCGCCAAGGAACTCGGCGATGTCGAGATCATCTACACCGGCCCGACCAAGGCAACCGCCGAAGCCCAGATCGAGGTGATCAATTCGCTGATCGCCCAGAAGGTCAACGCCATCGCCATCTCGGCCAATGACCCGGACGCGCTCGTGCCGGTGCTGAAGAAGGCGATGGAACGCGGCATCACGGTTATCTCGTGGGATTCGGGCGTCGCCAAGGAAGGCCGGCAGCTTCACCTCAACCCGTCGGCCACAGACCTGATCGGCAAGACGATCATCAAGCTCGCCGCCGACTATCTGCCTGAAGGCGGCGATGTCGCGATCCTGTCGGCATCTTCGACGGCCACCAACCAGAACGCCTGGATCGAAGCGGCCAAGAAGGCGCTGCCGACCGACTTCCCGAAGATCAATCTCGTCGCCACCGTCTATGGCGATGACGATTCGGCCAAGAGCACCGACGAAGCCAAAGGCCTGCTGAAAAGCTATCCGGGCCTGAAGGCGATCATCGCGCCGACGACGGTGGGCGTGGTTGCCGCCGCGCAGGTGGTGACCGACGAGAACCTGATCGGCAAGGTCAATGTCACCGGCCTGGCGCTGCCGTCGGAGTTCAAGAAGTTCATCGACAATGGCGCTTCGCAGGCGGTCGCCCTGTGGAACCCGATCGACCTTGGTTATTCGGCTACCTATCTCGCCTATGACCTTGCGGTGAAGAAGGACGAGGCCAAGCCGGGCGCCGAGCTATCGATCGGCCGCGTCGGCAAGATCACGCTCGACGACGACAATTCCGCGCCGATGGCCGATCCCTTCACCTTCGACAAGTCGAACATCGAGAAGTTCTCGAAGATCTATTGATCTTCGGCACTCCGCTTTACCCTCCCCGCCGTGGGGAGGGTCTGCGAGCTGCTTCGCAAGGCGAAGAAGGCGAGACGGGGTGTATCGAGACCGCACAGCAGGATACCATAATGCTTGCCGACCCCCACGCCGCTCGCATCGCTCGCGACCCTTCCAATAATGGGGAGGGTAAGACGCCGCTTCTGACGCTCTCGGGCATCAGCAAAAGCTTTCCCGGCGTGCGGGCGCTGCACGATGTCGCGCTGTCGCTCTATCCGGGACAGGTAACAGCGCTGATCGGCGAAAACGGTGCCGGCAAATCGACGCTGGTGAAAATACTCACCGGCATCTATCAGCCCGACGCCGGCGAAATCAACGTTGCCGGCGCGGCAGTAAACTTGCCGACCGCCCATGCCGCTTTCGAGCGCGGCATCACCGCGATCCATCAGGAAACGGTGCTGTTCGACGAGCTGTCCGTCGCCGAAAACATCTTTCTCGGCCATGCGCCAAAGACGCGTTTCGGCACCATCGACTGGGGCACCATGCGCAGCCAGGCTCGCGAGGTGCTGGACGCGATGGGTGCTGCCCATATCGATCCCGACACGCGGCTGAAGGATCTCGGCATCGCCAACAAGCATCTGGTCGCCGTCGGGCGCGCAATGTCGATCGACGCGCGCATCGTCATCATGGACGAGCCGACCGCGGCCCTCTCGGCCAAGGAGATCGAGGAGCTTTTCCTGCTCATCGAGTTCCTGAAAGGCGATGGTAAGGCGGTGCTGTTCATCAGCCATAAATTCGATGAAATCTATCGCATCGCCGACCGCTACACCGTGTTCCGCGACGGCGAAATGGTGGGCGAGGGGCTGCTGAAAGACACCAGTCAGGGCGACATCGTCAGACTGATGGTCGGCCGCTCCGTCGACCACATCTTCCCGCAGCGCGAGGCCCATATCGGCGCGCCGGTGCTGAAAATTTCCGGCCTGTCGCACCCGACCGAATTCGACGACATCGGCTTCGAATTGCGCAAGGGCGAAATCCTCGGCTTCTACGGGCTGGTCGGCGCCGGTCGCAGCGAAGTCATGCAGGCAATCGCCGGCATCACCCGCACAAGCCGCGGTTCGATCACGCTGGAAGGCGAAGCGATTGCGCCGAGATCGGCCGCGGATTCCATCGAAAAGGGCATCGTTTACGTGCCGGAAGAGCGCGGCAAGCAGGGTGTGGTCATCGGTATGCCGATCTTCCAGAACGTGTCGCTGCCGTCGCTAAAGCGCACTTCAAAATCCGGCCTCTTGCGGCTGGCCGAAGAATTCGCGCTGGCGCGCAAATACACCGAGCGGCTCGACCTGCGCGCCGCCTCGCTCAGCCAGGATGTCGGCACGCTGTCCGGCGGCAACCAGCAGAAGGTGGTCATCGCCAAATGGCTCGCCACAGCGCCCAAGGTCATCATCCTCGACGAGCCGACCAAGGGCATCGACATCGGCTCCAAGGCGGCGGTTCACGGTTTCATGGCCGAGCTCGTCGCGCAGGGGTTGTCGGTCATCATGGTCTCGTCCGAACTGCCGGAAATCCTCGGCATGTCTGACCGCGTCGTCGTCATGCGCGAGGGACGCATCGTGGCGGTTCACGAAAACAAGGGGCTCGACGCCGAGACCTTGGTGCGAACGGCAGCTGGGATAGCAGACCAATGAACGCCCTCCTGAAAAATCGTGAAATCTGGCTGCTTGCCGCGATCCTGTTGCTCATCGGCCTGATCTCGACGCGCTACGGCGCTTTCGCCAGCCCGCGCAATCTTGCCAATGTCTTCAACGACACGTCGATCCTGATGATCCTGGCGCTCGGCCAGATGGTGGTCATCCTGACGCGCTCGATCGACCTTTCCATGGCTTCCAACCTCGCCTTCACCGGCATGGTCGTGGCGATGATCAATGCCGCATATCCGGCGCTTCCCGTGCCGCTGCTCATGCTGATTGCCGCCGGCGTCGGCCTCGCGCTCGGCGCCTTCAACGGGGCGCTCGTCTGGAAGCTCGGCATCCCGTCCATCGTCGTGACGCTCGGCACCCTCACGATCTATCGCGGCGCGACCTTCGTGATCTCCGGCGGTGCCTGGGTCAATGCCGACAAGATGAGCCCGGCCTTCATCGGCCTCCAGCGCATGCAGATGCTCGGCATTCCGCTGCTGTCATGGATTGCGCTCGCAGTCATTGCGCTGTTCTTCGTGCTGCTGACCCGTACGCCGCTCGGCCGCTCGCTCTATGCGATCGGCGTCAACCCGACGGCCTCGGTCTATGCCGGCATCGATGTCGGCCGCACCAAATTCGTCGCCTTCTGCATCTCGGGTCTGGTCGCCGGCATCTGCGGCTATCTCTGGGTGTCGCGCTACGTCATCGCCTCGGTCGAGATCGCCAATGGCTACGAGCTCAACATCATCGCCGCCTGCGTCATTGGCGGGATATCGATTGCTGGCGGCATCGGCTCGGTCGGCGGCGCCGTGCTCGGCGCGCTGTTCCTCGGCATCATCAGCTCGGCCCTGCCGCTGGTCAATATATCGCCCTTCTGGCAGATGGCCATTTCCGGCAGCGCCATCATCCTGGCTGTCGTTCTAAACGCGCGCGGCGAACGCCGGCAGGGCCGCATCATCCTGAAGAAGGCGGAAGCAGTATGAGTGCGACCGAAGCCCCGCATGGCCGCCATATCCCCGACCGGCTCGACAGGCCGCTGCGGTCCGCAGTGTTCAGCTGGGAGGCGCTGCTGATCGCGGTCGCAGTCGCGATCTTCGCCGTCAACAGTGTCGCCTCGCCCTATTTTCTCGACGCGTGGTCGCTGTCCGACCTGACCTTCAACTTCACCGAGAAGGGACTGATCGCGCTGGCGATGGCGCTGCTGATCATTTCGGGCGAGATCGACCTGTCCGTCGCCGCCATCATCGCGCTGGCCTCAACCATGATGGGCATGGCCGTGCAATTCGGCGTCGGCACCCCCGGCCTTGTCTCCATCGGCATCGGCGTCGGGCTCGCCTGCGGCGTGTTCAACGGCCTGCTCGTCACACGGCTCGGCCTGCCGTCCATCGTCGTCACCATCGGCACGATGAGCCTGTTTCGCGGCGTCGCCTTCATCATTCTCGGCGACCAGGCCTACAAGGGCTATCCCGAAAGTTTTGCGTTCTTCGGCCAGGGCTATGTCTGGTGGGTGGTGTCGTTCGAACTGGTGCTGTTTCTGGTCGCGGCGGTCATCTATTACGTCATCCTTCACCGCACCAGTTTCGGGCGGCGCGTCTTCGCCATCGGCAACAACCCGGTCGCGGCGCAGTTCTCAGGCGTCAGGGTCGAGCGCATAAAGTTCATCCTGTTCTGTCTCACCGGGCTGATGTCGGGCATCGCCGCCGTGCTGATCACATCGCGGCTCGGCTCCACGCGCCCGTCGATCGCGCAGGGCTACGAGCTCGAAGTCATCACCATGGTCGTGCTCGGCGGAGTCAGCATCCTTGGCGGCGCCGGTAGCATTCCGGGCGTGGTTCTGGCAGCGCTCATCATGGGGCTGGTCACTTTCGGCCTCGGCCTGCTCAATGTGCCCGGCATCGTCATGTCGATCTTCATCGGCCTGCTGCTCATTCTGGTCATCGCGCTGCCGATCGTCTGGCGGCGTCTCATGAAGGAGCGCGCTGCCTGATGGCCGAGAAATACGCATTCCGCATGAAGCTCAATCCCGGCATGAAAGCCGAGTACAAAAAGCGTCACGACGCGATCTGGCCGGAACTGACGGCGCTTTTGAAGGACGCCGGCGTCTCCGACTATTCGATCCATCTGGACGAGGAGACCAGCACCTTGTTCGGCGTGCTGTGGCGTCGGGAAGGCCACACCATGAACGACCTGCCGAACCACCTGGTGATGAAGCGCTGGTGGGCGCATATGGCCGACATCATGGAAACGAAGCCGGATAATGAACCGGTGGCAGTGCCGCTCGAAACCGTTTTCCATATGGATTGAGCGATGGCTGACCCACGCCGCGTCGCCGTCATCGATATAGGCAAGACAAACGCCAAGGTGGTGGTGGTCGACTTCGACGCCATGGCCGAGATCGATGTTCGCAGGATGCCAAATCGGGTGGCGACTGATGGGCTCTATCCGCACCACGACACCGGGCGGCTCTGGGACTTCATCCTCGACTCGCTCACCCAGCTTGCGCGCAGGCATGCAATAGACGCCATTTCGGTGACCACGCATGGCGCGACGGCTGCATTGCTCGACGAGCGCGGTGAACTCGCGCTGCCGATCCTCGACTATGAGCATGACGGCCCCGGCGACCTCACTGCCGAATATGATGCCGCCCGCCCGCCTTTTGTCGAAAGCGGAACGCCTCGCCTTCCGGCCGGGCTCAATCTCGGTGCGCAGATTTTTTGGCAGTCGAAAGTGTTTCCGGAGCAGTTCTCCGCCGTCCGCGCGATCCTCCCCTATCCTCAATATTGGGCGTATCGCCTGACGGGCGTGCAGGCAACGGAAGTCACCTCACTGGGTTGCCACACCGATCTCTGGAATCCGGCCAGGCGCGATTTCTCGACAATGGTGGACCGCCTGGGCTGGCGCGACCTCATGCCACCGCTGCGATCCGCAAGCGACCGGCTTGGGTCAATCCTTCCCGAGATCGCGGCGCGAACCGGGCTTTCGCCGCGAACGTCGGTCCATTGCGGCATCCACGATTCCAACGCCTCGCTGCTGCCGCATATCCTCCACCGCAAGCCGCCTTTCGCCGTCGTTTCGACCGGCACGTGGGTCGTCGCAATGGCCGTCGGCGGCACGCCGCATAACCTTGACCCGGCGCGCGATACGCTGGTCAACGTCAACGCGCTTGGCGATCCGGTTCCTTCGGCACGTTTCATGGGCGGGCGCGAATACGAGATGCTGACCGGAAATGATGTTTCGCCAGCGTCCGACGAGGACATCGCCCGCGTCCTCTCCGAAAAACTCATGCTTCTGCCATCTGTCCAGCAGGGCTCCGGTCCATTCCCGCAGCGAGCAGGCGAATGGATCGTGCCGCGCAACCTCGAGGCTGGCGAAAGATCCGCCGCCGTCTCGTTCTATCTCGCCATGATGACCGCGACCTGCCTCGACCTGATCGGCGCTTCCGGCGAGACGATCGTCGAAGGCGGCTTCGCCGACAATCGTCTTTTTCTGGATATGCTCGCAGCCGCGACCGGAAGGCCGGTATTCGTCAGCGCCGCCAACGCCACCGGCACCAGCCTGGGTGCCGCCGAACTGGCCTTTTCAGGACGTGCGTGCAGCAATGTCGCTCAACGCCGACCGTCAAATGGCGATCTCTTGGCATCCTATGCCGAGGCTTGGCGCTCACGCATTGCGTGAGAACGCATTCCTTCTCGATTCTTCCATCCCGACATCTCGTCCAGCGAAGGGCCTGCAGTATTTTGTGATTTTCGGTATTGAAATATTTTTCATTGAGAAATAGAAATGTTCAGACGCTTTGACACCTGAATACCAATGCACGGGAGGACCGGACAATGTCTAATCCGCAGTTCGCTGCAGAGCTTCTTGATCGCGCCGAGCGGCAGGGGCCTATCACCATCGGTCTTGCCGGGGCCGGGCAGATGGGCACGGACATCGTCGTGCAGGTGGCGCTCATGCCGGGTCTGCGCATTGGTGCGATCTCCGAAGTCAGGCCACAGGCGGCGATCGATGCCGCACTTCTGGCCGGGCATGACCGTTCCGACATCGTGCAGGCCAGCTCGGCCTCCGATATCGACCGTGTCATCGAGGCCGGCAAGGTCGCGGTTACCGAGGATCTGAACGCGCTTGCCGCGGCAGGCCGCATCGACGTCATCATCGACGCCACCGGCAATCCCAACATCGGCACGCTGTTCGCACTCGAAGTGATGAAGAACGGCAAGCACATCGTCATGCTCAATGTCGAGGCCGACATCACCATCGGCCGCTTCCTCAAGGAAGAGGCCCGCAAGGCCGGTGTCGTCTATACGGGTGCCGCCGGCGACGAGCCCGCCTGCACGCTGGAAATCATCAACTTCGCCAAGAGCCTCGGCTTCGGCATCATCGCTGCCGGCAAAGGCAAGAACAATCCGCTCAAGATCGACGCCATGCCGGCCGATTACGAGAAGGAAGCAGCCGAACGCAAGATGAATGCGCGCATGCTGGTCGAGTTCGTCGACGGTTCCAAGACCGCCATCGAAATGGTCGCCATCGCCAACGCAACCGGTCTCGTGCCTGACGTTCCCGGCATGCACGGCCCGACGGCGACGCTGGAACAGCTTGCCGACGTGCTTTGCCCGAAGGAAGACGGCGGTTTGCTGAACCGCAAGGGCGTTGTCGACTACTCCATCGGCAAGGGTGTCGCGCCCGGCGTGTTCTGCGTCATCGAGACCAAGCATCCCCGCGTGCTGGAACGCATGATCGACCTGAAGGTCGGCAAGGGCCCGTATTTCACGATCTTCCGGCCTTATCACCTCACCAGCCTGGAAGTGCCGCTGTCGGCTGCGCGCGCCGTGCTTTACAAGCGCGCCGACCTGGAGCCGCTCGACCATCCGGTGGCCGAGGCCGTCGCGGTTGCCAAGAGTGATCTCAGCGTCGGCCAGTCGCTGGGCATGATCGGCGAGAGCGATTATCGCGGCTTTGCCATGACCTGGGAAGACGCGCGCAAGAAGGGCGCGCTGCCGCTCGGCCTTGCCGAACGCGCCAAGGTGGTCAAGCCGCTCAAGGTCGGCGAGTTCCTGACCTACGACAACTGTGTACCTGACGACTCGATGGTGGTAACCCAGATTCGCCGCCGTCTCGATCAGTCGGACGGCCGGTTTGTGACCAGCGCCGTCGCCTGAGAACCTCATGTCCGATGTCGTAATCGGTATCGATGCGTCGACCACCGCGGTGAAGGCGATCGCCTTCACCCGCGACGGCCGCGAATTGGCGCAAGCGCGCGCAACCTATCCGCTCTCCAATCCGCTGCCTGGCCATTTCGAGCAGGATCCGGAGCATTGGTGGGCGGCACTGCTGCAGGCTCTGACAGAGCTTGCAGGCCGCATCGATCCTTCGCGCTTTGCTGCCCTGTCGATAGCCCATCAGCGCGAAACCTTCACGCTCATCGATGATGCGGGCAAGGCGCTCAACCCGGCCATTCTCTGGCTCGACGAGCGCGCCCGCCCGCAGGTGGCGCGGCTGTCGAAAGAACTCGGCCGCGACAACATCACGGCCTGGAGCGGCAAGCCGCCGGATCCGACGCCGGCGCTCTACGCCATCGCATGGCTTTCCGAACACAGGCCGGAAGCGGTGCGCGCTGCGCGCGCCATCGTCGATGTCGACGGCTTCCTGATGCATCGCCTGACCGGCAGGCTCGCCACCAGCACGCCAAGTGCCGATCCGCTAGGCCTGCTCTCGCTCGAAACATCGACCTGGCATCCGACCCTTGTCGAGGCGGCTGGTTTGAAGCTCGAGCAGCTTCCCGAAATCATTGCGCCGGGCACGATATGCGGTGGCCTGACAGACGAGGTCGCCAAACTCACCGGCCTGAAGGCGGGTCTGCCAATCGTCGCCGGTGCAGGCGATGGTCAGGCCATGGGCCTCGGCATGGGTGTGGTCGAAGTGGGAAAGACCTACCTTTCGCTGGGTTCCGGCGTCGTCAGCGGCGCTTACTCACCAGATTACCGGACGTCGGAAGGTTTCCGCACGCTGGCATCGCCGACGGGCTCGGGTTTCATGCTCGAAACCGTGCTGCGCTCGGGCATGCAGCTTGTCGACTGGATCGTCAGGACGACGGGTGCGCAGTCGGCCCCGGCACTGGAAGTGCTGGCGAAGGATGTGGCTGCGGGCAGCGACGGCCTACTCGTCATGCCCTATTGGGCGGGGGTCATGAGCCCCTATTGGGATGGGGCGGCGCGCGGTTCCATCGTCGGCCTGTCGCTTGATCATAAGCCGGCGCATCTGTTTCGGGCGGTTCTGGAAGGCATCGGCTTCGAGCAGGCGATCGCCACCGAAGCCATGGAAACCAGCATCGGCCACAAGTCGCAATCGATGATCGCGGCCGGCGGCGGCACCAATTCGCGCCTGCTGATGCAGATCATGGCGAGCGTGCTCGAGCGGCCGCTGTCGGTTTCACCGGTCAACGAGGCCGCAGCCCTCGGTGCCGGCATGCTTGCGGCTTATGCGGCGGGCTGGTTCCCTTCGGTTGAGGAAGCGAGCAGGGCCATGACGGCCCCGCCGGACAATCGCGTCGATCCGGTCGCGGAACTATCGGTGAATTATGCGGTCCGCAAGGAGATCTACCGAGACCTCTATCACGCGACGCGCGACATCCATGCCAGGTTGGATGCCTTAAAGCCCCAATAAACCTTTTGCCGCCTCTTCGTCGGTGATCAGCACGGAAACCTTGGTGCGCGCCAGCATCGCGTTCATCACCGCAACCTTGTCGCGCCCGCCCGAAACCAGGATGGTGTTCGGGATGTCGGCGAGTTCGTCCATCGGGAAGGCGCAGACGCGGTGGTTTACGTCATGGTCGATGGTTTTGCCTTCGGCATCGACGAAATGGCACAAGATGTCGCCGACGGCGCCCAGCGCCTTCAGTTCTTCCAGCTCGCTCGGCTTGATGAAGCCGTAATTGGCGATCGGGCTGTCCAGCGAGAACGAGCCGACGCTGAGCAGCGCGATATTGGCCCGCCGTGCCCGGAAAACCACGTCCTGAACGCTGCGCTGGCTCATGAAGGCGTCGCGCTGTTCCGGCTTGTCGGCATAGACGGGAACCGGCAGAAGATAGCATTCGGCGCCGATCTTTTCGGCGAAATCCCAGGCGCTTTCGGTCGGGTTCAAAGGCTGTGCATGCGTCAGCCCGCCGAGCATCGAAACGACCGTGGTCCGGCTGATCTGGCGGTGCGGCAGCTGGTTGATGGCAAATTTCAGCGTTCGCCCCCAGCCGAGCGCGATGACATCGCCGGCATTCACATTGTCGCCGATATAGGCGGCTGCGGCATGACCGATCATCATCGGGCTGTTGCGGCTGTCGGCGGCTGCCGGCACCACGATCGCCTGGCCGAGGCCGAAACGCTCTTTCAGCTTCTGCTCCAGCACAACGCAATCGACCACGGTGTCGCTGATGCGGAACTGGACCACGCCTTCCTCACGGGCGGCGGCAAGGATGCGGTGCACCTTGATCCGGCCTATTCCCAGCAGTTCGGATATCTTCTCCTGGGTCAGACCCTCGACATAATAATGCCAGGCCGCGCGCGCCTTCAGCTCGGCATCGGGAAAGCGCGCGGCGCTGTCATTGTCTGCGTTGGTCATCGTGCGCCTATTCCTTCCCTGCCGGATACGTCCGAACCCGATACCATTCATAATGCCAGTTTTCGCGTGTCACGAAACCCCATTATCGGGAGCGTTCTGTAAGCTATGTCTTTCATTCGCCGCTTTCCAAGCTCCCCCTTGACAATTCGTTCGGTCGGAAGTTACTTTGAACAAAATTACAAAGCAAAGTTAAAATGTTCATCCTAGGGAGGTGTAACTTGGCTTTTGAACGCAGGTCATTGCGGCTGGCGTCCGCGCATTGCGCAGGGACGGTGTGCCGATGAGTTCCAAACCCGGCAGCGCCGATCTTTCCGTCTCGGCTGGAGAGCCGCGTGCAGGTGGCCTGAAGCCGCTGTTTGCTGCGCTTTTCGCCGGTGCCAAGGGTCCGCTTATCGGCCTTATTCTCCTGTGCCTGGTATTGTCGGTTTCCACCGATACCTTCCTGACCGTCCGCAACATTCTGAACGTGCTCGACCAGATCACCGTTCTCGGCATCATGGCGATCGGCATGACGCTGGTAATCCTGATCGGCGGTATCGACCTCTCCGTCGGCTCCATCCTGGCGCTTGGCGCCATGGTGCTCGGCTACGTCGTCAACCCCGATTATCTCGCACTGCCGATCCCGGCAGGCATTGCCGCCGCCTTGATCGTCGGCGGGCTTTGCGGGCTGGTTTCCGGCCTGCTTGTGACAGTGGCCAAGCTGCCGCCTTTCATCGCCACGCTCGCCATGATGTCGGTGGCGCGCGGCCTCGCCAACATTATCACCGATGGCTCGCAGATCGTCGGTTTCCCCGACTGGTTCACCAACCTGTCCATCGTCCGTCATTTCGGCTTCATCTCGGTGACGGTCGGCGTGATGATCGTGCTCGGCGTGATCTTCGCGATCTTCCTCAATTACCGCGCCACCGGTCGCAATCTCTATGCCATCGGCGGCAGCCCGGAAGTGGCTCGACTGTCCGGCATTCCGGTAAACCGGCTGACCAACTGGGTCTATGCCGTCTGTGGCGTGCTGGCAGCGCTTGCCGGCGTGGTGCTTGCCGCACGGCTCGATTCTGTCCAGCCGAGCTCCGGCTTCGGCTATGAGCTCGACACCATCGCCGCAGTCGTCATCGGCGGCGCCAGCCTCAGCGGCGGCGTCGGCTCGATCGGCGGAACGGCGATCGGCGTCCTCATCATCGGCGTGCTGCGCAACGGGCTTAACCTGCTCGGCGTGTCGCCCTTCATCCAGCAAATCGTCATCGGCGTCGTCATCGCGCTGGCCGTTGCGGCCGACACCTGGAGGCGCCGGGCCAAATAATTCCGGCCGGGTTCGCCCGGGGGGAATCGGACTTTACTGACACTCGAAGTTCATCAGTTCAACGGAGGAGAAATACATGCTGACGAAACGTTCATTCCTGCTTGCTGCCGCAGCCATCGTTCCGCTGCTCGGTCTTGCCAACGGGGCTTCGGCCGCCGAAGCCAAGAAGCTCGGCCTAGCCGTCGCCAATCTGCAGGCCGACTTCTTCAACCAGATCAAGCAGTCGGTCGAAGCCTACGCCAAGGAGAAGGGCCTTGAGGTCGTCACCGTCGACGCCAAGGGCGATTCCGCCACTCAGGTCAGCCAGGTGCAGGACCTGATCACGCAGAATATCGACGCGCTGATCTACATTCCGGCGGGCGCCACTGCCGCGACTGTCCCGACCAAGACGGCCAAGGCCGCCGGCATTCCCGTCATCAATGTCGACCGCAACGCCGACGGTGCGCCGGGCGACACCTTCATCGCCACCAACAGCGTCGCCTCGGCCAAGAGCGTCTGCGACTACATTGCCAAGCAGGCCGGCGGCAAGGGTGAGCTCATCATCATCCATGGCCAGAAGGGCACGACGCCTGAAGTCGACCGCTCCAAGGGCTGCGGCGAAGCGCTTGCCGGCTATCCCGATATCAAGGTCGTTGGCGAACTCTGGAGCGAAGGCTGGCACCAGGACGAAGGCTTCAAGCTGACGCAGGACCTGCTGCAGTCCCATCCGAACGTCTCGATCGTTGTCGGCCAGGCCGATGCGCTCGCGCTCGGCGCCGCACAGGCGGTCAAGGTCGCCAATCTCGGCCACAAGGTCTGGATCGCCGGCTTCGACGGCGACGTGGCAGCACTCAAGGCGCTGAAGGACGGCGTCTTCGACGTCACCGCCACGCAGCAGACGCAAGGCATGGGCCGCTTGGCTGTCGACTCGGCGATCAAGCTGGTCGCCGGCGAGAAGGTCGAGCCGGAGCAGCTTCAGGACGCGACGTTGACCACCAAGGACAATGTCGCGCAGTTCATCGAGAAGCATCCGTAAGCTGTGACGGACGAAACGATGTCGATGACAACAACCTTGCCTCAGGAAGGCTCCCATCAGGGGCTTTCCGTGCGCGGCCTGTGCAAGAGTTTCGGGCCGATCCAGGTGCTGACCGAAGCGAGCTTCGATGTCAGGCCGGGCGAGGTCGTGGCGCTGCTCGGTGAGAATGGCGCCGGCAAATCGACCGTTTCCAACATCATCGCCGGATCGCTGCACGCAGACCGCGGCGCGATCACCTGGCAGGGGAAACCCTATTCCCCTGCCAGCCCGGCCCAGGCGATCGATGCCGGCATCGGCATGATCCATCAGGAACTCAAGCTTCTTCCCGATCTTTCGGTTGCCGAAAATGTCTTCGTCGGCCGCATGCTGACGCGCGGCGGCGCCATCGACCGCGCCAGGATGAACGAACGCGCATCTGCTCAGCTTAGGCGCCTCGGCCTCAACGTCTCGCCTGACACCAAGGTTCGCGACCTGCGCGTCGCTGCCCAGCAGCAGGTCGAGATCGCCAAGGCACTGACGCTGGATGCCAAGCTCCTGATCTTCGATGAGCCGACGGCTGCCCTTGGCGGCGACGAAACGGCGCTTCTGTTCGAACAGATACGCAAGCTCAAGGCCGAAGGCATGGGCTTCATCTATATCAGCCACCGCCTCGAGGAGATCGTCCAGATCGCCGACCGCATCGTGGTGATGCGCGACGGGCGCGTGGTCGCTCGTCATGAGCAGGGCGATATTCCTGTCCGCACGGTCGTCGAGCAGATGGTCGGCCGCAGCGTCGACCGCATGTTCCCCACACTCGACGAGCCGCGTCCCGAAGTGCTGCTCGAGGTCGAGAATCTTTCCTCGCCCGCCCGGACTTTCAACGATGTCAGCTTCTCCGTGCGCGCCGGTGAAATCCTCGGCATAGCCGGCCTGATCGGCGCTGGCCGCACCGAACTCGTCCGCGCCATTGCCGGCGCCGACCCGATCTCCAGCGGCAAGGTCACGGTTGCCGGCAAGCCGGTCCATCTCGATGGTCCCGCCGCCGCGATCAAGGCCGGCGTCGTGCTGGTGCCCGAAGACCGCAAGGGGCAGGGCGTCGTGCTAGACCAGACCATCGGCGAAAACCTGGCGCTCGGCAATTTCGACCATGTCGCGCCGGGTGGTTGGGTGTTCCCGAAGGCTGTGCAGAAATTCGCCGAGACGGGCATCCGCAAGCTCGGCGTCAAGGGTCAGCCGGGTCAGGCGGTGCGCAAGCTCTCCGGCGGCAACCAGCAGAAGGTGGTGATCGCCAAATGGATCGCGCGGCCGCCGAAGATCTTCATCCTCGACGAACCGACGCGCGGCATCGATGTCGGCGCGCGCGCTGCGATCTACGATGTCATCGCCGACCTTGCGCGCTCCGGCATGGCAGTGGTGGTCGTCAGCTCGGATCTTGAGGAAGTGCTCGGCCTGTCGCACCGCGTCATGGTGCTGAGCCGGGGCCGCCAGCGTGGTATCCTGCCAAAGTCAGAGGCGAACAATGTCGCGGTGATGGAACTGGCGACGAGCTAGACCAGCGCCGTGCAAACATAGCGCAACAGGGTAAGCCTCCCAAGCACCCGACCGCGCCGGGCGCCAGTTCCGAGAAACTGGCGCCCGCTCATTCGGGCAGGCAGTCTTTCGAGGGATGGAGACATAACCGTGGAACTCTTCGATCTGACCGGCGAAATCGCTTTCGTCACAGGTGCCGGCAGCGGCATCGGCCAGCGCATCGCCATCGGGCTTGCCGAGGCGGGCGCCGATGTCGCCTGTTTCGGCCATGCTTCCAAAGGCGGGCTTGATGAGACGGCGAACAGCATTACGGCACTCGGCCGCAAGGCGCTGGTGCTCAACGGAACCGTGACGTCCGAAGCCGATCTGGCCTCGGCAGTCAGCCAAGTCGAAAAAGAACTCGGAGCACTCACGATCGCCGTCAACAATGCCGGCATCGCCAATGCCGCACCTGCCGAGACGCTGCCGCTCGAGCAGTGGCAGAAGCTCTATGAGGTCAATGTCAACGGCGTGTTCCTGTCCTGCCAGGCGCAGGCGCGCGTGATGCTGCCGCGTCGCAAGGGGTCGATCATCAATATCGCCTCGATGTCGGGCTCCATCGTCAATCGCGGCCTCACCCAGGCGCATTACAACTCGTCCAAGGCCGCCGTCATCCACATGTCGAAGAGCCTTGCCATGGAGTGGTCCGATCGTGGCCTGCGCGTCAATGTCATCAGCCCCGGCTATACGCTGACGCCGATGAACCGTCGGCCGGAAGTGGCCGATCAGGTGAAGATTTTCGAGCGCGACACGCCGATGGGGCGCATGGCCAGCGTCGACGAGATGGTCGGCCCGGCGGTGTTCCTGGCGAGCCGTGCATCCTCGTTTGTCACCGGCATCGACCTCATCGTCGATGGCGGATTCGTATGCTGGTAAGGGAGAAATAAGTGCAGAAGCGCTTTGAAGGAAAGACAGTCGTCGTAACAGGCGCGAGCGGCGGCATCGGCGCCGCCATGGCGAAGCGTTTCGCCGATGAAGGTGCGGCGATCGTCGTCAGCGCCATTGATGCGCGCGTCGAGCAGGTCGCCGACGTATTGCGCAAGGACGGGGCCAAGGTGGTCTCTCAGGTCATGGACGTGACCGACAGCAAGGCCGTAGCAGCGCTCTACGATCTGGCCGAACGCGAATTCGGCCGCGTCGACATCTCGATCCAGAATGCCGGCGTCATCACCATCGCCAAGATCGAGGACATGACCGAGGCCGAATGGGACAAGGTTCTGGCGGTCAACACCAAGGGCGTATTCCTGTGCTGCCAGGAAGCCATCGCGCGCATCCGCAAGCATGGCGAAGGCGGGCGGCTGATCAACACGGCCTCCGGCCAGGCGCGCCAGGGTTTCATCTATACGCCGCATTACGCCGCGTCGAAATTCGGTGTCGTTGGCATCACCCAGAGCCTCGCTAAGGAAGTCGCCAAGGAAAACATCACCGTCAACGCGATCTGCCCCGGCATCATCGACACCGACATGTGGGCCTATAACGACAACGCCTGGGGCAAGCTGCTCGGCGACTACAAGCCCGGCGAACTGATGGCCGAGTGGATCAAGGGCATTCCCATGGGCCGCGCCGGCAGCGGCGCAGACGTTTCCGGTCTGGTTGCCTTCCTTGCCAGCGAGGACGCTGCCTACATCACCGGCCAGACGATTAACGTCGACGGCGGCCTCATTATGTCGTGAACCTAGAGCCTTTCCTGCTCAGGTGAATCGCCCTCATCCCCCTGCCGGAACCTTCTCCTCGTGAATGACGGGGAGAAGGCTGGCCGCAACGCTGACGACCCCCTCTCCCCGTCCTTCACGGGGAGAGGGTAAGGGTGAGGGGGCTGTTTCCAAGAACCGAAACGATCTAGCTAGCGCAGGCGCTTACTGCGTCAGCGCTATCGCATCTTCCGGGCGCACGATGTCCGCCGGGCAGGCCGGTGCGACCGTCACCGCAAACAGGCGCAGGGCTGGCTCTTCAAAGCCGATATAGCGGGCGAGCCTACGGCGATAGTTTTCGATCCACGTGCTCGTCACCGGCTGCTGATCGTAGAAGCGGCCATCGAAGGCGTAAAGCAGCCGCTCGTTGGTTGCCTGCTGGGCGACGATGGCGCGCGACCAGCCTTCCGGCGCGACCTCGGCGATGCGCACGCGGCAATCGTCGAGGGTTCCCACGATCCAGGCAGGGGCGCCGACAGGATTGAAGGGTTGAACGGCAAGGCCGCGCATGTTCATCAGCGCAACGGCCGCCGCGCCCTCATCGGAGGCGACATCCGGCGTCCGCGCCAGGCTCACCACCTTGCCCGCGACGGTGACGCAGAGCAGCAATCCCAGTGCGAGGCTAGCGACGGACAGGCGCATCGAAACCGATCCTGTTGTAGCCGATGAGTGCGATGACCGCGAATGTGAGCCAGCCTGCCACGCTGGCGCCGATCGGCCCGTGGAGAAGCTCATATTCCCAGGGGTAAAGCCCGATCAGGCTGATGCGCGTGATGTTGATCGCGACGACCGCGACAGCACTCGTAGCCGTCCAGCCGATTGCAGACAATGTCCAGCGTCCGCTGCGCAGATTGACGAAGGCCGCCGCACTGACGAAGACGAGCGAAAGGTTTGCCAGTGAGGAGCAGGCCGGCGCTATGAATAGCGACCCGGAACCGTCGGCAAGCGGCACGACATTGGCGACCGGCACCGTTCCGATCATCCAGCCGACAAGCCTGGCGTCGATATGCAGGATCGTCCCGCTGAATGCCGCAAAGGCAAGGCGCGTCCAGAACAAGGGAATGGTCAGCGCAAAGACGATCGTCGCGGCGCGCCTGGTCGTCTCGTCGCCGGCCGTGCGTCGAAGATGAACGGCGATCAGGACGATGCCGAGCCAGCTCAGGGCAGGCACCGGTGCCATGAACGCGAGGCCGGCGAGCAAACTCACCAGCACATCGCCACGCCGAAAAGCCTGCTCGGCGGATGGCCGCAGAAGCATCGCCAGGGCGGCGAAACAGGCGCCCCAGAGAATGATGCTGATTTCGAATGTGTTGAATATGGCGGCGGCAAACCCGCTGTCGGTCACCGACCGATAGACTTTTTCACTGATGCCGTTCGCGAAGCCGACGACCACCATGCCGGCGAAGAAAGACTGCCGTGTCACGGTAAGTTTTCTGAACCACACAAGAGCGGTCGGCTGGACCACGGGCGCCAAATGATCTTCGCCTGCTGCCATGCCGGAACCGGATATTGCCACCTGCCCACTCCGCATCGACGGCTCGGATTAAGCTATTCTTTGTTCTTGCGATTGCGCATTCTCAACCAGACAAGGCCGCCGAGAGCCACGACGATCGGCAATCCCACGCCAGCCAAAGGTGCCGGCACTGCGTAACCCTTCGAGCCGCCAGGCCCCCAGCCCAGGCCGGGCGTCGGACCGCGGTCAGGCGGCTGTGCAGCAAATGCCGGCGCTGCTGTCATGAGGCCCAGCACGGCCACGAAAAGCAATGATCGGAAGCCTGACATGGCTACCTCCTGTCAAACTGGATTGACCAGAAGATTATGCCTTTGACGGCGGGTAGGTGAGGCATCCGTTCGATGTAATACGGCCTCGCCGAGCGCCTTGGCGGATCGCAAAGACGAGACAGCATCGTCGAAAATGCACCAAGCAGATGGGTGTACCGCCGCATTGAAGCTGTCGGATGAAAGCCGAATTATTCCTGGCCCTTGCCGTCTTTGCCGCGACGGTTGCGCTTCCTCAGCCAGATATAGCCGCCATATGCAGCCAGAACCGGGAGGCCGACGCCGGCAAGCGGGCCGGGAACACCATAGCTCGTTCCACCACCGCCGCCGCCACCGCCATAGCCACCACCGCCCAGATCGATCTTGATGATGCCGAGGTCGATCGTCAGAGCGGATGCTGGAGATATTGCCATAAGGCAGAGTGCTGCCGCGCAGACGGTTGATCGAATGCTATGCATGATAAACCCCCATGATGTTCAAGCCACACGGGAAGAATATTCCTTTGCCGGCGGGTAGGTGACGCATCTCTTTGGTGTAGGGGGCTCGTCCGACAATCAGCAGCTTTATCTAGCTCGGTTGAGCGGGAACATTATCGATCAGGCGTACCTCACGGAGAAAGACGGCAGCGAGCAGCCGCGCCGGACGGTCGAGCCTGTCCATCGGCTGCAGATTGTCCTCGGCCCGAAGTTCGAGATACTCGACCTCCCGGAAGCCGGCGTCTTCGAGCGCCTTGACGGCCTCGTCCAGCACGGGCTTGGCAAGCCTGCCGTCACGAAGCTTTTCCGCCGCTGCGAATAGTGCCTGGGCCAGTTTCGGAGCGATTGCGCGATCCTGCGACGACAGCCGCACATTGCGCGAGGAGAGCGCCAGCCCGTCGGCCTCGCGCACGGTCGGGCAAGGCACGATCGTGATCGGAATGTCGAGATCGCGCGCCATGCGCTTGACGACATGCAATTGCTGGAAATCCTTTTCGCCAAAGAAAGCCGCATCCGCCCCGGTCTGGAGAAACAGTTTGGCAACCACGGTGGCGACACCGTCGAAATGTCCGGGCCGATGCGCTCCGCACAGGCCTTCGCTGACGCCGCTTACCGAGACGGTCGTCGAAAAGCCTTCCGGATAGACTTCTTCCGCATTCGGCACGTAGAGCATATGCGCGCCGACCGGCGAAAGTTTTTCCGCGTCTTCCTTCTCGGTGCGCGGATAGGCGGCGAGGTCGGCGGGATTGTTGAACTGTTTGGGATTGACGAACAGTGTGACGATAACGCGGTCAGCTTGGCTGAGGGCGGTGCGCACCAGGCTCAGATGCCCTTCATGCAGCGCGCCCATCGTCGGCACGACGCCGACTTTCAAACCCTCGCGCCGCCATCCAGCAACGGTCGAACGCAGTTCGGCAAGCGTTCTGACGATCGGCACGCTCATGCGGCGGCTCCGCCCTTGATAGCCTTCGGATTGTCGCCGAAAACATGCTCGCTTGCCGGAAAGCGGTGCTCGCGCACGTCCGCCGCATAGGCCGCGATCGCGGTCTCGGCATCGCGGCCGAGTTCGGCGTAGCGCTTGACGAATTTCGGCCGGAAATCCGCGAACTGCCCGAGCACGTCGTCCACGACAAGGATCTGCCCGTCGCAGGCGGCGGAAGCGCCGATGCCGATGGTGGGAATGGCGATCGTCTGCGTGATCTTGCGGGCGAGCGGCTCGACGACCTTTTCGAGCACCACCGAAAACGCACCCGCCTCGGCAACGGCAACCGCATCGCGAAGGATGCGCTCGCCGGCTTCGCCCCGGCCTTGCACCTTGTAGCCACCGAATGTGTTGACGGCCTGCGGTGTTAGTCCGACATGGGCCATGACCGGAATGCCGCGGCCGGTGAGAAAGCGGATCGTCTCGGCCATGCTCTCGCCGCCTTCCAGCTTCACCGCCGCGCACCCGGTTTCCGTCATCAGGCGCGCGGCGTTGCGGAACGCCTGCGCCGGGCCTTCCTCGTAGGAGCCGAAGGGCATGTCGACCACCAGAAGCGCGCGCTCGACACCGCGCCGCACGGCCTGTCCGTGCATGATCATCATCTCCAACGTCACGCCAAGCGTCGACGGCAGGCCATGCAGGACCATGCCGACGCTGTCGCCGACGAGAACCACGTCGCAGTGATGGTCGACGATGCGCGCGACCGGTGTCGTATAGGCGGTGAGGCAGACGATGGGCGTCCGGCCTTTCCTGTCCGCGATATCCGGTGGTGTCAGCGCTTTTGTCTCTGCCGTTGCACTCATCGGCCTCTCCTTCCCTTGGGGTACTCTCTCCCACCCCGCGCGCGGTTTTACATGGTTTTGTGCAAATGCGAAGAAAATTGTTGCGTTGCGGCGGAACGCTGCCCGTGAGGCAACCGCCTGCCGGGACCCTGCCCCTGGCTCTGTGTTTCGATTGTAGTGCTTTGATCCGGCACAGTTTTCGTCGTTGCGCTGATCCGACAATGATGGCACCTTGAGCTATCGCTTGGCATCCTCGGGTGGGTGAGCGTGCACGGCGACAGCATTTGCGAGGGACACTTGCATGGCGCTTCGAGGGGACGATAGCAGCCGCCTCTTTCCGACGGTCGCCTTTGCCGTTGCCCTGATGCTGCTGCAAGGCTGCAGCGAGCAGAAGCAGAGCGGCCCTGAAACCATTCTCAATGTGAAGGCGATCGAGGCCGAAACGGTCGACTACCGGCCCCGGTTCGCGCTGACGGGGCAGGTCACCGCCCGCAATGAAGCCAGGCTTTCCTTCGAGGTCGGCGGTCAGGTCACTGAAGTCCTTGCCGATGTCGGCGTCCATGTCGAGGCCGGCGCGCTTCTCGCCCGGCTGGATCCCAAGCAGCAGAATTCCGACGTGGCTTCAGCAGAGGCCGGCGTCGACGCGGCACAGGCCCAGCTTGCGCAATCCACCGCCGCCTTCGAGCGGCAGAAATCGCTGCTTGCCGGCGGCTTCACCACCAAGAGTACCTATGACAATGCGGCCGAAGCCGTCGATGTCGCGAAGGGCACGCTGGAAACAAACAAGGCGCAGCTCTCGATCGCCCGCAAAAGCGTTGCCGACACGGAGCTGAAAGCCCAGCAGGCCGGCATCGTCAGCACCCGCAATATCGAGGTCGGGCAGGTGGTGCAGGCGACGCAGACCGTTTTCATCGTTGCTGTCGACGGTCCGCGCGATGCCGTCTTCCAGGTTCAGGAGCAGGTCGTAGCCCACATGCCTGAAGACCCGCAGGTTCAGATTTCGCTGCTTTCCGATCCCGAGGTCAAGACGACCGGGCATGTCAGGGAGGTCGCACCTTCCATCGATCCGACCACCGGCACCGTCCAGGTTAAGGTCGCGCTTGACCAGACGCCCGCCCGCATGACGCTTGGGGAAGTGGTGCTGGGAACCGCCCCGGTACCGGGCATACGGGCTTTCGTCATCCCCTGGTCGGCCATGATGATCGACAACGGAAAGCCTGCGGTGTGGACGGTCGACGCCGCATCGAACACCGCCGGCCTCGCGCCGATCACGGTTGATCGCTACGAAACCGGTCGGATCATCGTCCGCGACGGGTTGAAGGACGGTGATCTCGTCGTGACGGAGGGTGCCCAGCTTCTACGGGCCGGCGCGAAGGTCAGTATGTCGCTGGAGGGCGCCCAATGAGACGGGCCGGCGTCGTTTCCATCCTGCTGCTCGCCGCCCTGTCTGCTGGATGCAAGCCGGCTGAGGAAAAATCGGCCGAGCCGGAGCCAAGAACGGTGCGATCGGTGATGGCTGCGGTGCCGGACATAAAGTCGACCGGCTTCACCGGTCTGGTGCAACCGCGCTATGAGGCCGCCCTCGGCTTCCAGACCACAGGGCGCATCGTCTCGCGCGATGTCGAACTTGGCAGCCTCGTTACCAAGGGAGAGCTTCTGGCCACCATCGACGGCGAGCAGATCATGCTTGCCGCGCGTTCCGCCGAATCGCAGGCGACTGTGGCCGCCGCGCAGCTTGCCAATGCGCAGGCAAGCGAAGGGCGGCTGCGAACGCTCCTTGCCGAGAAGAGCATTTCGCAGGCGGATTTCGATTCGGCCACGCTCGCAACCGCAACGGCGCAGGCGCAGGTCAGGCAGGCACAAGCGGAGCTCGACAAGGCAAAGGACCGGGTGAGCTATCTCGAGCTTCGCGCCGAAACCGATGGCGTGGTGACCGCGGTCGATTCCGATGTCGGGCAGGTCGTGTCGGCGGGAACGGCGGTCATCACTGTTGCCCGCACCGACGTGCGTGAAGCGGTCGTGGATATTCCCAACGAGATCATGGCTGGCATGCGCGCGGACGCCGAGTTCGATGTCGTGCTGGCCGTCGATCCGCGCACCCGCGCCAATGGCCGCATCCGCGAGATCGCGCCGCAGGCCGATGCCGCGACACGCACGCGGCACGTCAAGATACTGCTGGATAATCCGCCGGAAGCCTTCCGTCTCGGCTCGCTCGTTACCGCCTTTCCGAAAGAGGCGCCCTTCACCCAGATCGTTCTGCCGGTTTCGGCCGTGTTCGAGAAGGACGGCAAGTCTTCGGTATGGGTGGTCGACGCCACGGCTAAAACCGTGTCCGAAAAACCCGTCGAAACAGGCAAGACGCTGTCCGGCTATGGCATCGAGATCAATAGCGGTCTTGCCGTTGGCGACCGCGTGGTGACGGCCGGCGTGCACGAACTCAAGGACGGCCAGCGCGTGAACATCGATGGCGGTATCGAAGAATGAACAGCTTCAACCTGTCCGACTGGGCGCTGCGTCACCGATCGCTGATCTGGTACCTGATGGTCATCGCGCTGGTGGCCGGCGTGCTTTCCTATCTCAATCTCGGGCGCGAGGAAGATCCGGCCTTCGCCATCAAGACGATGACGGTCAGCGCTTCCTGGCCGGGCGCTTCGCTCGACGAGACGCTGTCGCAGGTCACCGAACGCATCGAACGCAAGCTCGAGGAGCTCGACACGCTTGATTACACCAAGAGCGTGACGACGCCCGGCCAGACCACCGTATTCGTCAACCTGGCCGACACGGTGCGCGGTGTCCGGATCACCGACAGCTGGACCCGCGTCCGCAACATGATGTCGGATATCCGCGGCGATTTTCCGCAAGGGTTCGCCGGCTTTGCCTTCAACGACCAGTTCGGCGACGTGTTCGGCAACATCTATGCCTTTACCACCGACGGCCTGACGCCGCGCCAGTTGCGCGACTATGTGGAAGAGGTCCGCCGCCGGGTGCTGGCCATCCCCGAAGCTGGCAAGATAGACATACTCGGCGCGCAGGACGAGGTCGTCTATCTCGAATTCTCGACCCAGCGCATAGCGGCGCTCGGCCTGGACCAGCAGGCCGTCATCGATACGCTGCAGAGCCAGAATGCGATCACGCCCTCCGGCGTCATCCAGGCTGGCCCGGAGCGGATTGCCGTCCGCGTCAGCGGGCAGTTCACCTCCGAGGAAAGCCTGCGCAACGTCAATCTGCGCGTCAACGACCGCTTCTTCCGCCTCAGCGATGTCGCCACCATCAGCCGTGGCTATGAAGACCCGCCGCAGTCGCTGTTCCGCTATGGCGGCAAGCCGGCCATCGGCCTGGCGATCGGCATGAAGGACGGCTCCAACATTCTCCATTTCGGCGAGAAGCTGAAGGAGACGATGGCGCGCGTCGAGCAGGAATTGCCGATCGGCGTCAGCGTGCATCTTGTGGCCGACCAGCCAGCGGTGGTCGAGGAAGCCGTCGGCGGCTTCACGCGGGCACTGTTCGAAGCGATTGCCATCGTGCTTGCCGTCAGCTTCATCAGTCTCGGATTCCGCGCCGGCATCGTCGTCTCGCTGTCAATCCCGCTGGTCCTGGCAATGACCTTCGTCTTCATGGAATATCTCGGCATCAACCTTCAGCGCATTTCGCTGGGCGCGCTCATCATCTCGCTCGGCCTTCTGGTCGACGATGCGATGATCGCCATCGAAACCATGGTGACGCGTCTGGAGGCCGGCGATACGCGCGAGAAGGCCGCAGGCCATGCCTGGACGTCGATCGCCTTTCCGATGCTGACCGGCACGTTGGTCACCGTCGCCGGCTTCATCCCGATTGGCCTGAACAGCAGCAGTGCCGGCGAATATACCTTCTCGCTGTTCGAGGTGATCGCCATCTCACTGCTTCTTTCCTGGGTCGTCGCGGTGTTGTTTGCGCCCCTGCTCGGCGCGACCTTCCTGCCCAAGAACATGAAGAAGCATGAGGACCATGTCGGCTGGATGCGGAAGAGATTCCGCCGGGTGCTGCATGCCGCCATGCGCTATCGCTGGATAACGATCGCCGCCACGCTGGTACTGTTTGTCGGGGCACTTCTCGGCTTCCGTTTCGTGCAGCAGCAGTTCTTCCCGCCCTCGGACCGGCCCGAGCTCATCGTCGACATGACCCTGCGCCAGAACAGCACGATCCGCGAAACGCAGGTGCAGATGGATCGGCTGGAGGCAAGCCTCGTCGGCGACGACGACATCGTGCGCTGGACATCCTATGTCGGCGCCGGTGCCGCGCGCTTCATCCTGTCTTACGACGTCCAGCCGCCCAACCCCTATTTCGGCCAGGTCGTGATCCTGACCAAGAGCGTCGAGGCGCGCGAGCGCCTTCGGGCCAAGCTTGTGGACAAGGCGCAGAAGGAATTCCAGGGCATCGACGTGCTGGTCAAGGGGCTCGAACTCGGGCCGCCGGTGGGCCGCCCGATCCAGTATCGTCTCAGCGGACCCGACGTCGAAAAGGTACGCGCGTTTTCGCTGCAACTGGCCGACGTGCTGGGCAAGGACACGCGGGTGGGCGCGGTCGTCTACGACTGGAACGAACCGTCGCGGGTGATCAAGGTCGACATATTGCAGGACAAGGCGCGGCAGCTCGGCGTCAGTTCCGAGCAGATCGCGTCGAGCCTCAACAGCATCGTGGCCGGCGCCACCGTCACCCAGATACGCGACAGCATCTATCTGGTGAATGTCGTCGGTCGCGCGCAGGCCGCGGACCGAAACTCGGTCGAGGCGTTGCAGGGCCTGCAATTGCCAAGCGGCAGTGGAAGCTCAGTTCCGCTCGGCGCCATCGCAACGTTCGAATACGGGCTTGAGCAGCCGGTGGTGTGGCGGCGTTCCCGGCTGCCGACGATCACCCTCAAGGCGAGCATTGTCGGTCCCGCCCAGCCGGCAACGATCGTGTCGAGCCTCGCACCCTCCGTTGCCGAATTCTCCGGCAAGCTGCCGCTCGACTACAAGGTCGAGGTCGGCGGCACTGTCGAAGACAGCGGCAAGAGCCAGGCGCCGATCGTCGCCGTCGTGCCGCTGATGCTGCTGACGATGCTCACGCTTCTGATGCTTCAGCTTCAGAGCTTCAACAGCATGGTTCTCGTGGTCAGCGTCGCACCACTTGGCCTGATAGGCGTTGTCGCGGCTCTGGTGCCGTCAGGCGCGCCGCTTGGGTTCGTCGCCATACTGGGCGTTCTGGCGCTGATCGGCATATTGATCCGCAACTCGGTCATCCTGGTCACGCAGATCGATGCGCTGAAGGCTGAGGGCAAACCGCTATGGGAGGCCGTCTATGAGGCAAGCGACCATCGCGCCCGCCCGATCCTGCTGACGGCTGCCGCCGCCAGCCTCGCGCTCATTCCGATTTCACGCGAGATTTTCTGGGGCCCGATGGCCTATGCGATGATGGGCGGCATCATCGTCGGCACGCTGATCACGCTGATCTTCCTGCCCGCGCTCTACGTCGCCTGGTTCCGCGTTCGCGAACCGGAAGCCGAGCCGGCGGTCGCGGAGGAATAGCCGCTGGCGGCATATTCTTGACGTGATTGCGCGCCACATCCGTTCCGTCGGGTCGCTATGCGTGCCGGCATATCGATTGCCGGAAGCATGACGGAAGACCAGATTGAACATGAAGACGAAGTTTTTCGGGGCGCAGCCCTGTGTGCCCTGCTGTTTCTTGCGGCCTGCCAGACAGCCCGCGCTCCGGGCGATGGTGCAGGCGCCTCCAGTTCGGCCTATAGCTATCTCGCCGAGATACGCTCGGCAAACGGCCTAGGCACGATGGTGGCAGACTCCCGTCTGGAGAAGGCATCCCTTCAGCAGGCCGGCTATATGGCGCGTTCGGGCCGCATGTCGCACACGACCGGCTGGGGCAAGGATTTTGCCGCACGCATGAAGGACAATGGCGTCGAGGGCGCAGCGGCGGAAAACGTCGCCCATGGCGGCATGGACATGGCCAAGCTCTTTTCCATGTGGATGAATTCGCAAGGCCACCGCCGCAACATGCTCGACGCGCGTTTCAGCCGCTATGGCCTCGCCTATGTCCGCGACGAAGCCGGCAGCGACCGGAAATACTGGGCGCTCGTGCTCGGCAGGTAAGAGCCCACCGAGCCACTATTCCCAAGCAACCCGCAGTCAGCAGGCGGCATTCGCCAGTGCTGCACTCACCCGGTCCTGCTTGCGTTCCAGAGCCCGGCTGAGCAGGGCAAGCAGAAGACCCGCGACGGTCACCAATGCAGCCACCCATGTCACCGCGCCGAGGCCGGGGCCATGCTCGATCACCACGCCGCCCAGCCACGCACCGATCGCATTGCCGAGATTGAAGGCCGCAATGTTCAGGCTCGAAGCAAGCGTCTGGCCGCCGCCTTCAGCCTTCTGGAGAACGCGAAGTTGCAGCGGCGCAACCGTGGCGAAGGCCGCAGCACCGAGCAGCCCGACGAACAGCACCGCCGCGATCTGGTTGTGTAGGGCGAAGGTCATCAGCCCCATCACCAACGCCAGCGTGGCCAAGGTTCCGAGCAAGGTAGCCATCAGCTTGCGGTCGGCAAGGCGTCCACCGATGAGATTGCCGGCGATCATGCCGCCGCCGAACACCAGCAGGATCGGCGAGACAGCCGTTTCCGGGAAGCAGCTAACCTGCGTCAGCAGCGGCTGGATATAGGTGAAGACGGCAAACACGCCGGCATAGCCAATGACGGTGATGAGCAGGCCGAGCAGCACTTGGGGCCGGGCGACGGCGACAAGCTCATCGCGCAGATGGCTCTGCTCGTCGGAAGCCTTGTCGCCGGGCACCAGGAAAGCAATTGCCGCAAAGCCGATGACGCCGATTGCTGCTACCGCCCAGAAGGTCGAGCGCCAGCCGAAATGCAGGCCGAGCCACGCGCCGAAGGGGACGCCGAGCAGGGTTGCAAGCGTCAGGCCGGTGAACATGATCGATATCGCCGAAGCCTTGCGGTCCTGCGGCACCAGTCCGGTCGCCACGACCGCGCCGACGCCGAAGAAGGTGCCGTGCGTCAGTGCCGTGATGACCCGTGCCACCATCAGCCAGGTGTAGTCGGGCGCCAGCGCGCTCGCCGCATTGCCGATGATGAATATCACCATCAGCGTCAGCAGCACCGCCTTACGCGGCAGGCTACGGGTCAGGATAGTCAGGATCGGCGCGCCGACGAACACGCCGAGCGCATAGCCGCTGATCAGCAGACCGGCAGCAGCAATGGTTACGTTGAGGTCCGCCGCCACTTGCAGCAGCAGTCCCATGATAACGAATTCCGTGGAGCCGATGCCGAAGGCCCCAACGGTTAATGCATAAAGCGCCCTGGGCATGGTCGTACTCCTGGTCAGCGCGGGTGAAAGATCGACCCCTATATGGACCCCGCCCCACTTGTGAGGTAGAATGCCTCTGGGAAAATCATCTATGAATTGAACTCACCATGGCCAGATTGGACGTCAACCGCTCGGGCGAGATGGAAGTCTTCGTCAGGGTCGTCGAACTCGGCGGCTTTTCGGCCGCCGCCCGCGCCTTCCGCATGACGCCGTCGGCGGTCAGCAAGCTGGTGGCGCGGCTTGAGGCGCGGCTCGGCACAAGGCTGGTCAACCGCTCGACGCGGCGTCTCCAGCTGACGCCGGAAGGCGGCGTTTTCTACGAGCGCAGCGTGCGCCTGCTCGCCGATCTCGACGAGGCCGAGCGCTGCGCCTCGGCAAACGAGATCCCTGCCGGCCGCCTGCGCGTTAACACCAATTTTGCGCTGGGCCGGCACTACCTGCTGCCACTGGTCCCGGATTTCCTCGCCGAGAACCCCGCCGTCACGCTCGATATCGCTCTCACCGACGCGGTCGTCGACCTCATGGAAGAACGCACCGACGTTGCCATCCGTAGCGGGGAGCTCAAGAACTCGCGGCTGATCGCGCGCAAACTGGGAGGATCGCGCATGGTGATCGTGGCGAGCCCGGATTATCTCGCCCGCCACGGCACGCCGCGCATACCGGCCGATCTGGCCGGCCACAATCTGCTCGGCTTCTCCTTCGCACGCTATCTCGACGGTTGGCCCCTCATGGAGAATGGCACGGAAATCCGCGTTCCGGTTTCCGGCAATCTGCAGATCAGCGACGGCGATGCGCTGATGCAGCTTGCGCTTGGCGGGCTCGGGCTTGCGCGCCTTTCCGATTATCATGCGCGCGCCGAGGTGGCGGCGGGCCGGCTGGTGCCGGTGCTGGAAGACTGCAACCCCGGCGACATCGAGCCGGTGCACGCCGTCTTTCTCGGGCAGGGCGGCCACCTGCCGGCGCGGGTTCGGGCATTTCTCGATTTTCTTGTTCGGCGCCTGAAAATATGAGCGCGCGGCCGTCGCCCGCCGCGCGCCTTGCCTTCACGCGGGGTTCTCCAGCGTGAACATGTCGGATGCCTCGTCATAGGCGAACAGCTCGGCATAGCGCGCCCAGCTCGTAACCGCCCGCACGGTCTGCTCGGCGTTTTCCTCCGACATATGGTCCTCAAGCTCGTCGCGAAACCGGCGCGCCGGGGCCACATGACCCGACCGTTCGTCCAGCACCCGGCGGATATGTGCTGCCAGCGGCACATGCGTTGCCAGCTGCATCGCAAACAGCCGCTTGCGCTCGTCCACGTCGCCCTCGGCGAAGCGCTTGCCCGCCGGCTTCAGGCGGATATCGCCTTCGGCTAGCTCTGCGAAATGCAGCAGCTGCAGCGTCTCGGCGATCGGAAACAGATCGTCGATTTCGAGCTGCAGGCTGGCCGCCAGCGGCGGCAGGTCGGCCTGTCCGCGATAGGGCTCGGCGGCGATCGCCTCCATCAGGCCGGCCAGCAGGTTGGTCGAGACGCGCGGCAGCACCATCCCTATCCCGGTGCCGGGAAAGATGCCGCCGCGCGCCGGCTCGGCCACGCCCTTTCGTGCCGTCATGCGGGCGTAGATGTCGTCCACCAGTGCCCGGAACGCCGGATCGAGCCGGTCGCGTGGTTGCGGCAGGTCGATGCGGATTTCGGCTGCCACCCGGCCGGGATTGGACGAGAAGATCAGCACGCGGTCGCACATCAGCACGGCCTCCTCGATGTTGTGCGTCACCATCAGGATCGACTCGATCGGCATCCGCCCTTCCGACCACAGGTCGAGCAGGTCGGTGCGCAACGTCTCGGCGGTCAGCACGTCGAGTGCCGAAAACGGCTCGTCCATCAGCAGCACTTTTGGGTGCACGACCAGCGCGCGGGCAAGCCCGACACGCTGGCGCATGCCGCCGGAAAGCTCCTTCGGATATGCGCTTTCGAAACCGTCGAGGCCGATCAGGTCGATTGCCTCCAGCGCGCGCTTGCGCCGCTCGGCAGACGCGATACCGCGGGCCTCCAGCCCGAGCTCGACGTTCTGCAGCACGGTGAGCCACGGAAATAGCGCGAAGCTCTGGAACACCATGGCGACACCGTCGGGCGTGCCGGTGACGGGCACGCCCTCGAAGGTGATGGTGCCTTCGGTTGGCTTGATCAGGCCGGCGATGGAACGCAGCAGCGTCGACTTGCCCGAGCCGGAGCGGCCGAGCAGGCCGACGATTTCGGACGGGCGCAAGGTCAGCGCGACATCGTCGAGCACGACGAGGCGTTCCGCCCCGCCATTGTCATAGGTCTGGCGCACGCCCTTGACGTCGATGAGGGCGGTTTCGTTGGTGGTGATTGCGAGGTTGTTCATGATCGGTCTCCCGAATTCGAATTGGTTTCAGTCGAGGCGCAGGCGACGCTCGGCAAAGACGTAGAGCGGGCGCCACAGAATGCGGTTGAACAGGGTGACGAACAGCGACATCACCGCGATGCCGAGCACGACGCGCGGAAAATCGCCCGCTTCCGTCGCCTTGGCGATGTAGGAGCCGAGGCCGTAGGCTTCGAGCTTGGTGTTACCCCAGCTCGCCAGCTCGGCGACGATCGAGGCGTTCCAGGAGCCGCCAGTGGCGGTCAGCGCGCCGGTGACGTAATAGGGGAAAATCCCCGGCAGCATGACGTTTCGCCACCAGCTCCACGAGCGCAGCTTGAACACCGAAGCAACCTCCTTGAGGTCGGACGGAAAGGCGCTGGCGCCGGCAATGACGTTGAACAGGATGTACCATTGCGTGCCCAGGATCATCAGCGGCGACAGCCAGATGTTGGGGCTGGCACCTGTCGCTACGATGGCGAGCACCGCGAAGGGAAACAGCACATTGGCCGGAAACGCAGCGAGAAACTGGGCCAGCGGCTGGACGCGTTCCGCGACCTTCGGCCGAAGCCCGATCCACACGCCGATCGGCACCCAGATCACGCTGGCAATGGCGATCAGCACGATCACCCGCAGCAGCGTGGCAAGCCCACCGCCGAAGGCTTGCGCCACATCGCTCCAGCCCAGCTCGCTATGAATATAGTGCGCGGTGAAGATCGCTCCCGCCCCGGCTAGAATCGCAATGAAGGCAAGCCACAGCCTGTCGCTAAGCCGGCTAAGGTTCTGCTGTTCGGCAGTTTGTACCTTGAGTTGCGGGCGGCCAAGACGCACCAGCATCAGCCGTTGCCAGCCCCATGCCAGGGGTACGCCGATCGTCTTGACGAGGCGTGTCCGGCGCAGAAGGTCGTAGACCCAGGAGCGTGGTTTCTCCTGGCTGGCGGTCTGCTCGGAACGGAACTTGTCGGCCCAGGCGACGATCGGCCGGAACAGCAGCTGGTCGTAGATCAGGATCAGGACGCCCATCGCCAGTACGGCCCAGCCGACGGCGACGAAATCCTTTTTGTCGATGGCCAGCGCCAGCCACGAGCCGATGCCCGGCAGTTCCACCGTGGTGTGGCCGACGGTGATCGCTTCCGAGGCGACGACGAAGAACCAGCCGCCCGACATCGACATCATTGTATTCCAGATCAGGCCGGGGGCGGCGAAGGGTGCTTCCAGCCTCCAGAAGCGCTGCCACGCCGAAAGGCCGAAGCCGCGGCTGACCTCGTCGAGGTCATGCGGCACCGTGTGCAGCGACTGGTAGAAGGAAAAGGTCATGTTCCAGGCCTGGCTGGTGAAAATGGCGAAGATCGCCGCACATTCCGCCCCCATCTGGCTGCCGGGAAACAGGCCCATGAAGAAGGTGACGGTGAAGGTGAGGAAGCCCAGCCCCGGCACTGACTGCAATATGTCGAGCGCCGGGATGATCACTTTCTCGGCGCGGCGGCTTTTGGCAGCGAGTGTTGCAACGATGAAGGTGAAGACCAGCGAGGCGATGATGGCCGCGAACATGCGCAGCGTGGTGCGCAGCGCATATTCCGGCAGGTTGGCCGGGTCGAGCGTCACCGGCTGGGAGACTAGCAGTTCGGCCGAGCCGCGCATGGCGGCGGCGCCATGGGCCAAAAGCACGAGCAGTGCCGCCATGATCGACAGCGCGACGATGTCGTGGATGTTGGGCACGATGCGGTTGCGAGCGAGCCTGGTGGCCTCGCTCAGCGAAGCGCGGTTGTGGGGCAGGAAGACCATGATGATCCCTCAAATTCCTGATGCTGCAGGGATACGTTGTAAATGGACGCGCGAAGGCGTCGCCAAAGCCATGTCGGGCGACGGCGGGCGCATCCTCCTTGCGGTCAGGAAGAAGGAATTTCTGGTGCGGTCCGAAAGCTCAGGCGGCGAGAAGCATGCGGATGCTTCGACTGACGCCCTCTTCGGAAACGGTGTTTTTCTCGCGCGTCCAGCGGCATTCGAGATGCCCGTTGGCCGGGTTGCGAAGCCAGCGGCAGGCCAGCACGGTCTGGCCGATGGCTGCATTGGCGGGTGCGGCTACCGGCAGAATGCGCTTGCGGGCGACCGGCTCGGCACTCATGGAAAGGCGCACGGCAGGACGATCGCGGAAAAAGAGGATGATGGTGTTCATGGCTCACCTCCTTGGCCCCACAGGACCCGGAAGCAAGCGGACAGACCTTTAGGCCCTGGCGCTCACCCGGCGGGACATGCCGGACACAATCTTGATTGATGATGTTGTCCGAACCGGGCTGGTGGCCTTGTCCGAACAGCGACTAGGGTAACTGTCCATAACCTGTTCGATCTGTTGTTGACGGCCTCGATCTCTCGAAGCGGGGGTGGCATACGCCCGCGGCATTTGACGTGTCAAGCACGAAAGGGCCAGTCGCCGGAACGTGATCAGGCCGTGCGTTTGAGTGATATGACGAACAGCACGGCGTCGTCGGCCTCGATGAGCAAGTGCCCCGGCGTTTCAGTGAGATGGAGCGTGTCGAGCGCCCCCAAATCCGCTGACTTGCTGCCGGTCACAATCCGAGCCTGTCCCTCATGACAGAACAACAAAACTTCCGAACCATCAGTCGACAACGCGGTTGAACCCGCGGCGACTCTTAGCCGTCTCATGGAATGCGCAAGCTTGCCCCGCCGCGTCATGATGTTGAGGTCGGTCACGGCGCCGCCGATCAGCTCGGCGCTGGTCGGCGCGTCGCCGGGAAAGGCCAGCGGCTCGGAGCGAGAGGTCAGCGCCGCCGGTTCCATGCCCTCGATTGTCAGCAGCAAGCCGTCACCGTCGAGCACGGCCAGCGTCCGGTCGATGCCGGGAAACATCGAAAACGGCCCGCCACTTTCCACCCGCGCCATCGACAGCCGCCAGTCGAAATCGCCGGTCGTTGCACCAGCGGGCGAGATCGCGATCTCCGTCGTCTCGCCGCCGCCATTCTTCCACGGCATGCGGCGGTGTTCAGAGGCGCGGATGACGCGCATCACCCCAGAATGCCCGGCAAATTCAGCCCATGCTCCCTAGCGCAGTCGATGGCGATGTCGTAGCCGGCATCGGCGTGGCGCATGACGCCAGTGGCCGGGTCGTTCCACAGCACGCGCTCCAGACGCCGGGCAGCGTCTTGCGTGCCGTCGGCGACGATGACCATGCCCGAATGCTGCGAAAAGCCCATGCCGACGCCGCCGCCATGATGCAGCGACACCCAGGTCGCACCGGAGGCGCAGTTGAGCAGGGCGTTGAGCAGCGGCCAGTCGGACACGGCATCGGAGCCGTCCTTCATTGATTCGGTCTCGCGGTTGGGCGAGGCGACGGAGCCGGAATCGAGATGATCGCGGCCGATCACCACCGGCGCTTTCAGCTCGCCGCTGGCGACCATCTCGTTGAAGGCGAGGCCCAGCCTGTGGCGGTCGCCGAGGCCGACCCAGCAGATGCGCGCCGGCAGGCCCTGGAAGTGGATGCGCTCGCGCGCCATGTCGAGCCAGTTGTGGAGGTGATGATTGCCCGGCGTCAGTTCCTTCACCTTGGCGTCGGTCTTGTAGATATCTTCCGGGTCGCCCGAGAGGGCTGCCCAGCGGAACGGGCCGATACCGCGGCAGAATAGCGGGCGGATATAGGCCGGCACGAAGCCCGGAAAATCGAAGGCGTTTTCCACGCCTTCCTCCAGCGCCATCTGGCGGATGTTGTTGCCGTAGTCGACGGTCGGCACGCCCTGTTTGTGGAAGTCGAGCATCGCCCGAACATGCCCGGCCATGGAGGCGCGTGCGGCCTTGTTCACGGCCTTCGGGTCGCGCTCGCGCTTTTCTTCCCATTCGGCCACCGTCCAACCCTGCGGCAGGTAGCCATTGATCGGGTCATGCGCCGAGGTCTGGTCGGTCACGGCATCGGGGCGAACGCCGCGTCGCACCAGTTCGGGAAACACGTCGGCTGCGTTGCCGAGCAGCGCGACGGAGATTGCCTTCTTTTCCTTGGTGGCCTTGTCGATGATCGCCAGCGCGTCATCCAAATCTTTCGCCTGCACATCGACATAACCGGTCTTCAGCCGCATCTCGATGCGGCTCGGCTGGCACTCGACGGCAAGGCAGGAGGCGCCGGCCATGGTCGCCGCCAGCGGCTGCGCGCCGCCCATGCCGCCGAGGCCGGCGGTGAGGATCCAGCGGCCGGAAAGATCGCCATTATAGTGCTGGCGGCCGAGCTCAACGAAGGTTTCGTAGGTGCCCTGAACGATGCCCTGTGAGCCGATATAGATCCAGGAACCGGCCGTCATCTGGCCGTACATCATCAGCCCCTTCTTATCGAGGGCGTTGAAATGGTCCCAGTTGGCCCAGTGCGGCACGAGGTTGGAGTTGGCGATCAGCACGCGTGGTGCGTCCGCATGGGTGCGGAATACGCCCACCGGCTTGCCCGACTGCACCAGCAGCGTCTCGTCGTTTTCGAGCTGCTTCAGCGCGCCGACGATGCGGTCGAAACTGTCCCAGTCGCGGGCGGCGCGACCGATGCCGCCATAGACCACGAGTTCGCCGGGCTTTTCCGCGACGCCGGGGTCGAGATTGTTCATCAGCATGCGCATGGGCGCTTCGGTGAGCCAGCTCTTGGCCGAAAGCTCAGCGCCGGTCGCTGCACGGATGGTGCGTGAATTGTCGATGCGGGTGTGGGTGGTCATGCGGAGGCTCCTTTGAACGTGGGAGCTCGATGTTGCCCCCCTCTGGCCTGCCGGCCATCTCCCCCACAGGTGGGGAGATCAGCAGTTGCTACGTTGATGCTCGTTCTGAATCGCTGATAATTGGCGTAAGCGGACATGAAGGCTGATCTCCCCACCTGTGGGGGAGATGGCCGGCAGGCCAGAGGGGGGCGCGAAGGAACGCGATCCTGAAAATTAACCGGCAGCATATGCCTCATCCCCCAATCTCCGGCAGCTTCACCGCATTGGCCGCCTCAATCACCGCCCCGCTGCGCACCAGCGCGATTGCCTTTTCCATGTCGGGGTGGAAATGCCGGTCCTCGTCGAGATGCGGCACCTTGGCCCGGATTGCCTTGCGCACCGCTTCAAGTGGCCCGCTCGAAGCCAGCGGCGCATGAAAATCGCAGCCTTGCGCCGCGGCCAGAAGCTCGATGCCGATGACCGCCGTGGCATTTTCCACCATGCCGATCAACCGACGCGCGCCGTGCGCGGCCATCGAGACATGGTCTTCCTGATTGGCCGAGGTCGGGATCGAATCGACGCTTGCCGGATAGGCTTTCTGCTTGTTTTCAGAAACGAGTGCCGCTGCCGTCACCTGCGGGATCATGAAGCCCGAATTGAGGCCCGGCTTCGGCGTGAGAAATGCCGGCATGCCCGACAGCGCGGGATCGACCAGCATGGCGATGCGCCGCTCCGACAGCGAGCCGATCTCGCAGACGGCGAGCGCGATCATGTCGGCGGCAAAGGCCACCGGCTCGGCGTGGAAATTGCCGCCGGAAAGTGCGGTGCCATCCTCGGGAAAGATCAGTGGGTTGTCGGTGACGCCGTTGGCCTCGGTTCCCAGCGTGTCGGCAGCCTGGCGCAGCACGGTCAGGGCCGCACCCATCACCTGCGGTTGGCAGCGCAGGCAGTAAGGGTCCTGCACGCGCTCGTCGCCGACGCGGTGGCTTTCGCGGATGGCGCTGCCGGCCATCAAAGCGCGCAAGGCGTCGGCGCTGTCGATCTGGCCCTTGTGCTTCCGCAGCGCATGGATGCGCGGGTCGAAGGGTGCATCGGAGCCCTTGGCGGCATCGGTCGAAAGCGCGCCGACGACAAGCGCCGAGTGGTAGAGGATTTCCGCCTCGAACAGCGCTGCCAGTGCATAGGCAGTCGAAAACTGCGTGCCGTTGAGCAGCGCCAGCCCTTCCTTGGCGCCGAGCGTCAGCGGCTCAAGACCATGCGAGACGAAGGCCACCTTGGCCGGCACCCGGCCATGCGGCGTAAAACATTCGCCGACGCCGATCATCGCCGCCGTCATATGCGACAGCGGTGCGAGGTCGCCGGAAGCGCCGACCGAGCCTTGCGCCGGCACGACAGGCACCACGTCGTTCGCCAGCATCGCTTCCAGCAGCGCAACGGTCTTGGGCTGCACGCCCGAAGCCCCCTGCGCCAGGCTGGCAAGCTTCAGCGCCATCATCAGCCGCACGATTGCAACGGGCATCGGTTCGCCGACGCCGGCGGCGTGCGAAAGCACGATGTTGCGCTGGAGCGTTTCGAGATCGGCAGCGGGAATGCGCACGCTGGCAAGCTTGCCGAAGCCGGTGTTGATGCCATAGACCGGCTCGCCCTTGGCGACGATTTTTGCCACCGTGTCGGCGCTGGCCTTGATCTTCGGCCGGCAGCTCTCATGCAGCTTCGGCACCGCACCGCGATAGATGGCGCGCCAGTCGGCGAGTGTTGCATTGCCGGGGTTGAGAGTGATGTCAGTCATGAAAAACCTCCGGTGATGTGGAGGCTGATCCACCCCCACCCCTAGCCCCTCCCCACAAGGGGGAGGGGGATTCTGAGACGTTGACGGCCCCCTCCCCCTTGTGGGGAGGGGTAAGGGGTGGGGGTGCCGAGACGTTCACATTCCCCTCCAGACGCGTTGATGCAGCGGGTTGAACCCCATGCGATAAACCAGCTCGGCCGGGCTCTCGATGTCCCAGATGGCGAGGTCGGCCCATTTGCCGGCTTCCAATGTGCCGGTCTCGGCTTGCAAGCCGAGCGCGCGCGCCGCCTCGCGGGTGACGCCGGTGATGCATTCGTCCACCGTCATGCCGAACAGCGTCGCCGCCATGTTCATGGTCAGCAGCAGCGAGGTCAGCGGCGAGGTGCCGGGGTTGCAGTCGGTGGCGATGGCCATCTTCACGCCATGCTCGCGAAACAGCGCCACCGGCGGCTTCTTCGTCTCGCGGATGAAGTAGAATGCACCGGGCAGGATGACCGCCACAGTGCCGGACTTCGCCATCGCAGCAGCACCGTCCTCGTCGGTATATTCGAGATGATCGGCCGACAGCGCGCTATAGCGTGCGGCAAGCGCTGCGCCATGCAGGTTGGAAAGCTGGTCGGCATGGAGTTTTACCGGCAGGCCGAGCTCTTTCGCCTTGTCGAAGACGCGGGAAATCTGCTCCGGCGAGAAAGCAATGCCCTCGCAGAAACCGTCGACAGCGTCGGCCAGTTTTTCAGCAGCGATAGCCGGCAGCATGTTGTCCACAATATTGGTGATATAGGCGTCCTTGTCGGGATAAGGCTCTGAGGGCACAGCCAGGGAGCCGAGGTTCTGCGGTAATGTGTGCGCCCCCAGAAATGTTGTGACGACGGACACGTCACGGACACTGCCCAGTCGCCGTGCTGCGCGCAAAGACCACCGTTCATGCATGTGGCTAAGGCCATAGCCTGACTTGATTTCGACGGTGGTCACGCCCTCGGCGATCAATGCGTCGAGACGTGGGAGGCTTTGCCGGACAAGCTCATCTTCAGTCGCGGCGCGGGTTGCCTTCACCGACGAGACGATGCCGCCGCCGGCCTTGGCCACTTCCTCATAGGTCGCGCCGGCCAGCCGCATCTCGAATTCGTTGGCGCGGTTGCCGGCGTGAACCAGATGCGTATGGCAGTCGATCAGGCCTGGGGTGATCCAGCGGCCTTCGCAGTCGATGATTTCGGCCTTTTCGCGCAAGGCGACGGGAAGGCTGGTTTCAGGTCCCGCATAGACGATGCGGCCACCTTCGGCAGCGACCGCGCCTTTCTCGACAATGCCCAAGCCCGGCGTGCGCTCAGTGAGCGTCACAAGCCGCGCATTCCGCCAGATGCGGACCTCGTTCGACTGGGCTCTCTCCCGATCCGGCATGATCTTTTCCGTTTCCATCCCGCTCTGATATGTATATACATATTAACGATGGACGCAAGCGTCTTGCTGATGGATTATACGCAAAGCGGAGGGCAGGGCTAATGACGGGGATCTTTGCGGAAAATGCCTTGCTGGCAGACGGCTGGCGCAGCGATGTTCGGCTGACCGTCGAAGCAGGGCGCATTGCCGGCGTCGAAACGGATGCCGCGCCGCAAGTGGGCGACGAGCATCACGCGATCGTCCTTCCCGGCATGCCGAACCTGCACAGCCACGCCTTTCAGCGCGGCATGGCCGGCCTTGCCGAGACGCGCGGCCCTTCCGCCGACAGTTTCTGGTCGTGGCGCGAGGTCATGTACCGTTTCGCGCTTTCGATGACGCCGGAACAGGTCGAGGCGGTCGCCGCCCAACTCTATGTCGAGATGCTGGAAGCGGGCTTTTCGCGCGTCGGCGAGTTTCATTATCTGCATCACGATCTCGATGGCGGGCACTATGCCGACATCGCCGAAATGGCCGCGCGCATCGCATCAGCGGCGCAAACCACCGGCATTAATCTCACGTTGCTGCCCGTCTTCTATGCCCATTCGGGCTTCGGTGGCACCGCGCCCAATGAAGGCCAGCGCCGCTTCGTCAACGATCTCGACAGTTTTGCCCAATTGCTCGACGGCGCCCGTGCGGCGGTGAAAAACCTGCCCGGCGCAGTCGTCGGCGTTGCCCCTCACAGTTTGCGCGCCGTCACGCCTGAGGAACTGGCCGCCGTCACGGCGCTGACGGACGCCCCCATCCACATCCACATCGCCGAGCAAATAAAGGAGGTCGAGGACTGTATCGCCTGGTCGGGCGCGCGCCCGATCGAATGGCTGCTCGATCATGCACCGGTCGATGCCCGCTGGTGCCTCATCCACGCCACCCACATGCTCGACGCCGAGACCGTCGCCATGGCGAAAAGCGGCGCGATCGCAGGGCTATGTCCCATAACCGAGGCCAATCTCGGTGACGGCACTTTTTCCGCGCCGCTGTTCATCGAACATGGCGGCCGTTTCGGCATCGGCTCGGATTCGAATGTGCTAATCGGCCTGCCGGACGAACTGCGCCAGCTCGAATATTCGCAGCGGCTTTTCCATCGCCAGCGCAACGTTCTGGCCGCTCCCGGCGGTTCCAACGGTCGCGCTCTGTTCGATGGGGCGCTGGCCGGTGGCTCCGTGGCCCTTGGCGCGGGATCGGGAAAAATCGCCGTTGGCGCATCGGCCGATTTCATCTCGCTCGACGCCGGTCATCCCTCGCTTGCGGGCAAGAGGGACGACGGCATTCTTGACGCCTGGATATTCGCCAACGGCACCAGAGTCGATTGCGTTTGGGTGCGAGGCGAGAAACTCGTTGCGGATGGGAGACATTTCCGGCGCGAGGCCATTGCCCAAAACTTCCGAACAGTGATGATGCAGCTCTCCGCCGGGTGAGCGGCGAAGCTGGATAGGGGAAACACGGTGGAAGCGGTAAGGGAACAGGAAGCGACGTCGCTGCATCAGCGCATCCTCGCCGATATCAGCGAGCGCATCCTTTCGGGCGAATGGGCGCCCGGCCACCGCATTCCTTTCGAGCACGAACTGACCGAGCAGTATGGCTGCTCGCGCATGACGGTGAACAAGGCTCTGTCGCAACTCGCCAAGGTCGGGCTGATCGAGCGCCGGCGTCGTTCCGGCAGTTTCGTCCGCCGTCCGCAGTCGCAGGCTGCGATCCTCGAGATACACGACATCAAGGTCGAGGTTCAGGCGCTTGGCCTGCCCTACCGCTACGAGCCGGGCACGCGCCAGAAGCGCAAGAGCATGGTCCAGGACCGTGCGCTCATGGATCTCCGCCCGGCGGGGCTTATCCTCGACCTGACCTGCCGGCATTTTGCCGGGCAGCGCCCCTTCTGCCTGGAAGAGCGGCTGATCAATCTGGCAGCCGTGCCGGAAGCGGCGGACGAAATGTTCGACGACACCGCGCCGGGGCCGTGGCTGATCGCCCGCGTGCCATGGAGTGCTGCCGAACACCGCATCAGGGCGAGCGCCGCCAGCGATGAAGTGGCAGACGCGCTGGACATCGAAGCCGGCTCTCCCTGCCTCGTTGTCGAACGCCGCACCTGGAGCGCCGAGCATCCGGTCACCCATGTCCGCTTCACCTATGCCGCCGACAGCCACACGCTGGTGGCACGCTTCACGCCATCACAAGGTGGCTGAGGCGAGAACGGCGTTGCTAGAAGCGCAGAAAACTGCGTCAGATGACCGGCAGGGTAGAGTTTCCAAATGGTCTCTTAGTCGGTGATGATCCTGTCCATCGGTATGTCGTGCGGCTGCGGGTAGATCGTGGCGAGGTGCGCCTGCGCATAGCCGATGCCGATCACCAGCGGCTTCTTCGGCATCGCCGCGAGCGTGCGGTCGAAAAAGCCGCCGCCATAGCCGAGCCGGTAGTTCTCGCCGTCGAAGCCGACCAGCGGCGCGATCACCACGGTTGGAAAAACCGCCGGTCCAATGGACGGCACGAGAATGTTCCAGACGCCGCGTTCCAGCGGCTCGCCGGGCGCCCATTGGCGATAGTCGAGCGGCTTGCCGGCCTCGATGACCACGGGCAGGGCGATTTTTGCACCAGCGGCGATCATCTCGTTCATCCAGCCGCGCAAGTCCGGCTCGGCCCGGAAAGGCCAGTAGATACCGATCAGTTGTTTCTCGGGGTTCTCGATCGCACCGGTCAGCGCCGACGCGATCGTCTCCGTGCGGGCGCTGCGCTCTTCCGCCGGCACCGCCATGCGTTCGTCGATCAGGCGCTTGCGCTCGGCCTTGCGCCAGCGCGCCACGTCGGTCCAGGCGACGAGATCGGCGGGGCGTCCGTCCGGCGTCAGCTCGTGCATGAAACAGGGCGGAGAAGCATAGCCGCGCCCTTCCGCATCGTCTTCGCTGTTCATTGGGGGTTCCTCCGGGACCAAGCATTGCGCCGCGCTCCGCCCGGAGCAAGCGAATAAGGCCGCTGGCCCATAGGTTAGGCCACCTCAGGTCCGCGGCCGATCTCAAACGTGTGAGACATCAGAGCCGATAGAATCTCGCCGCCGTCCCACCAAAAATTGCGTCGCGCGCGGCCTCGCTCAGTCCGGCGGTCAGCTCATTGGCGATCCGCCACCAGTCGCCATAGGTGGCGGCCAGTTCGAGGACCGGCCAGTCGCTGCCGAACATCAGGCGCTCTGGCCCGAATGCCGAAAGCATGGTTTCGACATAAGGTTTCAGCGCGGCGGCAGACCGGTCCGCGCCGGCCTCGGTCAACAGGCCGGAGATTTTTGCGAACACATTCGGGCGCTGTGCGAGCGCTGTCATGTCGTGTGCCCATGGTTCAGTGACGCCCTTGGCGATGAATGGTTTAGCACCGTGATCGACGACGATTTTCAGCTCCGGCAGCCGGTCGGCAAGTGCTGCGACAACCGGCAAATGGCGGGGCTGCACCAGCGCGTCGAATGTCAGGCCGAGCGAAGGCAGCGCCGCCAGCACGGCGATCCGATGCTCGGCGAGGATGAAGAACGTATCATCGATATCCTGCAGCATCGGCCTTATGCCGCGGAATTTTTTGTGGCCGGCCAGCCGGTTCAGCACGGCAAGCGCGTCCGGCGCATCGAGGTCGATCCAGCCGACGACACCACCGATCGAGGCTTCCCGCTCGGCGAGTTCCAGCATGAACTCGGTTTCCGCCACCGTCGCCGCCGCCTGAACGACAACGGTTTTCCCGATGCCTGCTGCCTTCAGATGCGGCTGCAGATCGGCTGGCAGATAATCGCGGATGATCGGCGCCACCGGCGGTCCCATCCAGTCATAGTCGCCGCGCGCGATTTTCCAGTAATGCTGGTGTGCGTCGATCCTCACGATGAAGCTCCGCGATTGTGTCTATTCGCCGACGGCGATGACAGCCTTGATCAGGCCGGATTTTTCATGCGCCCATCGCGCGAGATCGCGGGGCGCCTCGGCTAGCGTGGTGCGATGCGTGACGATGTGGTCGAGCGGCACGAGATCGCGCCTGATCGACTCCGCGACATGGTCGAAATCCTCTCGCGTGGCGTTGCGGCTGCCGATCACCATCATCTCGCGCTTGTGGAATTCGGGGTCCGAAAAGCTGATGTCGTCCTTGACGACGCTGACGATGACCAGCACGCCGCCATGCGCGACATGGGCGAAAGAGGATTTGATCGACGCCGTGTTGCCGGTCGCGTCGAACACAACGTCGAAGCCTTCGCCGTCTGACGCACGGGCAACGCCCTGGTTGGTCGGCTCATCCGGGCCGATGGTCGAGGAAAAACCAAGCTCGCGTGCGGCGAAATCCAGCCGCTCCGCACTCATGTCGAGCAGTGTCACTTCATGGCCGGCGATGCGCGAAAAGATGGCCGTGCCGATGCCGATCGGGCCTGCGCCGATGACCAGGGCCCGCGAACCCGCCGGCGCCAGCGAGCGGCGCACGGCGTGTGCGCCGATAGCAAGGAATTCCACCGTCGCGGCATCGGTGGCTGAAAGCCCATCAGCTGGGTAGAGATTGCCGGCAGGTACGAGAACCTGCTCGCACATCGCGCCGTCGGTGTGGACGCCGAGCACCTGGATTTTCGTGCAGCAGTTCGGTTTGCCCTTGCGGCAGGCAATGCAGGTGCCGCAGGCGATGTAAGGATTGACGATGACCGTCTCGCCGACCGGCAGAAAAACGCCTTCGCCGGCTTTCAGCACCGTGCCCGAAACCTCGTGCCCCATGACGCGCGGATATTCGAGGAACGGATGCTTGCCCTCGAAGATGTGATAGTCGGTGCCGCAGATGCCGACATGGCTGACACCCACCAGCGCCCAGCCGGCCGGCGGTTCGCCGGGGGCGGGGCGCTCTTCCAGCACCAGTTCGCCGGGCGCGCGGCACACCAGGGCCTGCATCGTTTTCACCGCCTTGTTCATGCGCTGCCTACTTGCCGCGGCGGCGCAGGCCGTCGAAATAGACGATGACGATGATGAGCGCGCCGGTGATGATGCGCTGCCAGAACGAATTGACGTTCAGCAGGTTCGCGCCGTTGTTGATCGTCGCCAGGATGAAGGCGCCGAGCAGCGGCCCATGCACCGAGCCGATGGCGCCGAACAGGCTGGTGCCGCCGATGACCGAAGAGGCGATCGCCTGCAGTTCCCAGCCCTCGGCCTGCGTCGGGTTGCCGATGCCGATGCGCGAGGCGAGCAGCACGCCGACGAAGGAGGCGCACAGTGCCGAGAGCGTATAGGCGAGGTAGATGGTGCGGTTGACGTTGACGCCGGACAGGCGCGACGCCTCAGCATTCGAGCCGACCGAAAACAGATAGCGCCCCCAGCGGCTGTGGTGCAGGAAGATATAGGCGGGGATCGCCACCAGTATCACCATCCAGAACAGGTTCGGCACGCCGAGGAAGGAGTTGCGCGAGAATTCCGAAAAGGCGTCGTTCTTGATCGAGATGGAATTGCCGTTGGTCATCAGAAGGCCGATGCCGCGCAGCGAGGTCAGCGTCGCCAGCGTGATGATGAAGGGTGGCAGGCCCATTTTGACGATGCCGAAGCCATGGAACAGGCCGATGGCCACACCAAGTGCGAGCGTAGCGAGGACCGCCAGCCACACCGGAAAGCCGGCATTGATGAGCATCGCCACGATAACCGTGCAGAAGCCGACGATCGCGCCGACCGAGAGGTCGATGCCGCCGGTGATGATGACGAAGGTCTGCCCGACCGCCAGGATCGCGATCATCGAGCCCTGACGCAGCAGGTTTGCGATGTTGATGCCCGACGCAAAGCTCGGCGTGGCGAGCGAAAGGGCGATCCACAGGAGCACGAGCAAGGCCAGCAGGGTCAATCCGAAAAGGATGTTGTAGTTCCGCTTCGGCTTCTCGATCGGTGTCGTTTCGGTGCTGGTGGTCATCGGCGTTTCCCGTTGTTTTTCTTGGTCGACGTGGCGTTAGACGCCGATTGCTTCAGTCAGGACTTCTTCGTGGCTGGCCTGCCCGTGAGCATGGCTCGCCACCAGTCGCCCGCGCCGGAACACATGCAGCGTATCAGCCAGTTCATAGACTTCCGGCAGGTAAGACGAGATCAGGATGATGCCCGCGCCCTTCGAAAGCAGCGTCGAGAACAGGCGGTAGATCTCCGCCTTGGTGCCGACATCGACGCCCACGGTCGGTTCGTCGAAGATGAAGAGCTTGGCGCCGTGGTTCAGCCATTTGCCGATCACGATCTTCTGCTGGTTGCCGCCCGACAGGCTCGAGGCGAGCGCGTGCCGGCCCGCCGTCTTGATGCGCAGCCCGCCGATCTGGCGCTCGGCATGCGACTTCTCCTGCGCGCCGGAAATCAAAAGCTTGCTGCTGATGCGTTTGTAGATGGGCAGGTTGAGATTGGTGCCGACCGACAGATTGAGGCAAAGGCCCTGGTCGCGGCGGCTTTCCGGCGCCAGCGCCATGCCGAGCTTCATCGCGTCGTGCTCGTTGCGTATGTTTGCCGGCTTGCCGTTCCAGAAAATCTCGCCGGCGCTTTTCTTTTCGCGGCCATAGAGCGTCAGCACGAATTCGCTGCGGCCAGCGCCGATAAGCCCGTAGAGCCCGACGATCTCGCCCGCCCGCGCGGAAAGCGAGACGTCCTCAAAGCCCTTGCCGGACAGGTTCTTCGCCTCGACGATCGTCTCGCCCGGCTCGAAATGGTCCTTGTGGTAGATCTGCTCGATCGAGCGGTTGATCATCATCCGCACCAGCTCGGCATCGTCGGTCTCGGCAATGTTGCGGGTGCCGACCAGCGTGCCGTCGCGCAGCACCGAAACACGGCTCGCCAGCTCGAACACTTCTTCCATGCGGTGGCTGATATAGACGATGGTGACGCCTTCGGCCTCCAGCCGCCGGATCAGCGCGAAAAGCTGCTCGGTCTCCTTGCGGGTCAGGTAGGCGGTCGGCTCGTCGAAAATCAGGAAGCGCGTGCCGCGTATGGTGGCGCGGGCGGCTGCGATGAGCTGCTGCTGGCCGATGGTGAGATCGCCGAGCATGACATGCGCCGGCAGGTTGAAGCCGAGATCGTCGATGATCTTCTGCGCCCGCTGCACCATGGTGCGGCCCTGCAGCATGCCGAAGCGGGTGTCTTCCTCGCCGAGAAACATGTTGGCGGCAACCGTCAGGTGACGGCACAGCACCACCTCCTGGTGCACGGCATTGATGCCGAGCGCAATCGCCTCGTTGGGTGTTGCCAGCGCGACCGGTTTGCCGTCCCAGAACACCTCGCCCGAGGTGCGCGGGATGACGCCGGTCAGAAGCTTTATTAACGTCGACTTGCCGGCACCGTTCTCGCCGACGATGGCGTGGATTTCCCCGGCCTTGAAGGCGAGGTCGACCGGCTTCAGCGCATGGGTGCCGATATATTTCTTTTCCAGCCCCTTCAGTTCCAGGATCGGCTGGCCGGGCACCGCGGCGTCGGGCGCCGGGTGGTCGTGACCGTCAAGTGTCGATAATATCATGACAATCCTCCCGATTGGCATGCGCGGCAGCGCCGGCGACATGCCTATCCTAGCCCGTTTCCTTTGCAGGTCGAGTCTGCCCCTCATCCGCCTGCCCGCACCTTCTCCCCGCAGGCGGGAGAAGAACGAAGCTCTATCGTTGACGACCCCCTCTCCCCGTTCTTCACGGGGAGAGGGTAAGGGTGAGGGGCAGCGCGACCTAACCTTGGGTCAGTCCAGCTTCGGGTTCAAAAGGGCGTTGATCTTCTCGTCGGCCATGTTGGCCTTCGTCACCAGATTGGCGCCGGTGTCGACATTGGCTTCGACCTTCTCGCCCTTGGATGCGGCAAGCGCGGTCTTGATGCCGTCATAGCCCATCCGGTAGGGGTCCTGCACGACGAGGCCGGAAATGACGCCGTCATTGAGGAACTTGATCAGCTTGTCGTCGCTGTCGAAGCCGATCAGCGACACCTTGCCTGCAAGGTTGTTTTCCGCGATCGCCTGCCCGACGCCCTGCGCCATGATCAGGTTGGAGGCGAAGATGCCCTTCAGGTCAGGATTGGCGGTGATCAGGTCGGTGGCGATGTTCAGGCCGGTTGTTGCCTGACCGTCGGCATATTTGTCGGCGACCAGTTCGAGGCCCGGATACTTGGCCTTGAGCTGTTCCTTGAAGCCCTCGGCGCGCTGCTCGAGCGAACCGGCGCCCGGCAGTGCGGTGATGAGAGCAACCTTGCCCTCGACCTTGCCGCCATTGGCTTCGCCGATCGCCGCTGCGAGACCGTCGGCTGCGACGCGTCCGCCCTGGACGTTGTCGGTGGTCAGGAACGAGGTGAAGGCCTTGGAGTCGGCGCCGGAATCGATGCCGATGATCTTCACCTTGCTTGCTGCTTCGTCGATCGGCTTGCCGAGCGCCTTGGCTTCGGTGGGCGAGATGACGATGGCCGCCGGATTGCCGGCAACCGCATTTTCGAGGATCGAGATCTGGCCGTTGACGTCGGTTTCGGCCTGCGCGCCGAGTTCCGGCACCTTCACGCCAAGATCCTTGCCGGCCTTGCGGGCGCCGGCCAGCACGATCTGCCAGTAGAACGAGGTCGTGTCCTTGACGATAATCGGAATGGTCACGTCGGCAGCCGTTGCCGGCAGCGTCGGCGCAAGCCCGAGCATGGCGGTGGCAGTGGCCAGCGCGACGAAGCGGCGGCGGTTGATCAGTGCATTGACGAATTTCATTAGGTTTCCTCCCTAAATCGCCTGTTGCAGTGCTGTTCGCTACGGTTCGGCTAGGCGTCTCCAAACCGGACTTTATAGATAAAAAACAGATGCACGTTTTTGTTAGTCCATTCCTGAAGGCGTTGCAAGCGGCGTTTCGTGCCCGTCTTCGGCGCCGATAACGACGCTCTGTCTGAACCTGCGATCGTCTGTTGAGGCATTGGCCTCGTACCGTTCAGGTAATGAAATATTAATTCCATCGTTAGGTCAAGATGGAATTTATGTTCCCTTGTTGCGCCGATCATCCGAACTGCGCCAGTTCCTCCTTGCGCACCACGCCTTTCTTCAGGATGACATTTGCGTAGAGCTGCAGTTCCCCGGTGGCGACCACATAGGCCGCCTTGCGCGAGCGCTCGTAGAACGCGAAGCGCTCCAGCGGTTCGACCTGAAAATCCCCGGCCAGCCGAGTGATGATCTTCTGGAACGAGACGCAGACCGGCGGCACCACATCCGGCGTATCCACCATCGCCATCCGGAACGCGGACGCCGGCGCGAACGTGTCGAGCGGAAAATGCGTCAGGATCGCTTCCAGCAGCGGCTCGGCAAGCACGCCGTCGGCGCGGACGACCGGGCAGCCGAGCGTGCTGGCCGGGAAATTCGCATCGGCAATCACGATCTCGTCGCCATGGCCCATCGTGCGCAGCGCATGCAGCAGTTCGGGTCCGAGCAAGGGGTGAATTCCACGCAGCATCAGGCAAACTCCAGGGTTAGGGCGGACAGGGCGAGGCTCACGCCGCTTAATGAGAATTGGCGTTGTCTCATTCGCGGACGGCCCCCGTCAGCGGCGGCTGCACGGTCGTGTGCGGCGCGTATTTCTCGTAATCCTTGTCGGGAACGTGGACCTTTGGCAGTTCCATGTTCCGCAGCAGGCTGGATGTCTTGGCGGTGCCGATCAGCACTGTCGCGACAGCCGGCTCGTGCAGGGAAAACTGCATCGCGGCGGCTGCCAGCGGATAGCCGCCGTGAGAAGCAATCGCTTCCATGGCCGCGACCTTGGCAAGTATCTCCGGCGACGCCGGGCCATAGTCGAAATGCGCGCCCGGTTTGGCCCCTGTCGCCAGTATGCCCGAATTGAACGCACCGCCGACGACAAGCGAGGTCTTCTTCTGGCGGCACAGCGGAATAAGCTCCGCCTCGGCGGACCTGTCGAGCAGGGAATAGCGCCCGGCGAGAAGGATGCAGTCGAGCGGCGCGCGCCGCATCACCTCCAGGCAGATTTCCACCTCGTTGACGCCGAGACCATAGGCAGAGATCACGCCGGCCGCCTTCAGTTCCTCCAGAGCCTTCAGGCCGCCGTCGAGAAACTGGCGCAGATGCGCCTTGGTCGTCTCAACACCGTGGGTATAGACGCCGATATCGTGGACATAGAGGATGTCGATGCGGTTCAGGCCGAGCCGGGCATAGCTGAAGTCGACGGATCGCATGATGCCGTCATAGCTGTAGTCGTATTCCAGCTTGAAGGGCAGCGGGTCGACGAAGCCGAGGTTCGGCACCTGATCGGCGGGCGCAGGCGTCAGCAGGCGCCCGACCTTGGTCGACAGCACATATTGATCGCGCGGCTTGTGGCGCAGATAATCGCCGAAACGGCGCTCCGAAAGGCCGAACCCGTAATGCGGCGCCGTATCGAAATAGCGTATGCCGGATGTCCACGCAGCATCGAGGACTGCCGATGCATCGGCCTCCGATACCGCCTGGTAAAGGTTGCCCAGAGAGGCACCGCCGAAGCTGAATTCGGTCACCTCCAGTGCCGTTTCGCCGATGCGGCGTTTCTTCATGAATGTCCTCCCAAAGTCCCGGCCGTTGTCCGGCCTTGTCGATGTGGCGTAACTTCTAAAGCGTAGCCCCAAGGTGCCACGGCACGAATTCATTGTCGCCATAGCCGAAGAGTTCGCTCTTGGTCTTGCGCCCGGAAGCCGTCTCCACGATCAGGTCGAAGATTTCGCGGCCGAGCTCGGCAACGCCGATCTCCCCGGATGCGATGCGCCCGCAATCGACATCCATATCCTCCTCCATGGAGCGGAACAGCGCCGAGTTGCTGGCAAGCTTGATCGAGGGCGTCGGCCGGCAGCCGAAGCATGAACCGCGCCCGGTGGTAAACGCGATGACATTGGCTCCGCCGGCCACCTGGCCGGTCGCCGAAACCGGATCGTAGCCCGGCGTATCCATGAAGACGAGGCCGTGCTCGGTCACCTTTTCGGCGTAGCCATAGACGCCGTTGAGCGTCGTCTGTCCGCCCTTGGCGACCGCGCCGAGCGATTTTTCGAGAATGGTCGTCAGCCCGCCCTTCTTGTTGCCGGGCGAGGGATTGTTGTCGAGCGATGCGCCATGCAGGGCGACATAGTCCTCCCACCACCTCACATAGCCGTCGAGCTTTTCGGCGATCTCGGGCGTTGCCGCGCGCGAACCGAGCAGGTGTTCCGCCCCGTAGATTTCGGAGGTTTCCGAGAGGATGCCGGTGCCGCCGGCGTCGGCAAGAATGTCGACGGCAGCACCCAGCGCCGGGTTGGCGGTGATGCCCGACATACCGTCCGAACCGCCGCATTGAAGACCGACGACGATCTCGCTTACCGGTATCGGCTCGCGCTTGAGCTGCCCGACTTCCTCGGCGATCTCGGCCAGCACTTCCAGCGCCTTCTCCACCGATTTGCGCGAGCCGCCGGCCTCCTGGATGTTGAAATGCCGCTTGCCCGCCGCCACGCCCTTCTGGCCGTAGAGCGTCAGCTGGTTGACCTCGCAGCCGAGCCCAACCATCAGGACGCCGCCAAAATTCGGGTGCCGTGCATAGCCGGCTAACGTCCGGTGCAGCACGCGCATGCCGTCGCCCGTGCCGCTCATGCCACAGCCCTGGTCGTGCACGATCGGCACGAAGCCGTCGATGCCGGGATAGTTGGGCAGAAGCTTCTGGTTGGCCTGCTCGGCGATTGCCCGGCACACCGTCGTCGAGCAGTTCACGCTGGCGATGATACCGATGAAGTTGCGCGTGCCGGCGCGGCCGTCGGCGCGGCGATAGCCCATGAAGGTGCGGGCGCGGTCGTCGTCCGTCGCATGTTCTGCCTCCGACGGCGGCACGACGGGAAGACGCCCGGATTCGAACACGAGATTGTGCGAATGCACATGCTCGCCCGGCGCGATGTCCTGCGTCGCGCGGCCGATCGCCTGGGCATATTTCACCACGGCAGCCCCTGCCGGAATGGCCTTAACGGCGACCTTGTGACCGCCGTCGATGGCGGCGACAGTGACAGCGCCGCCGGGCAGGGCAGTGCCGGCTTCAAGGCGGCCATTGGCAACCGCAACATTGTCGGAGGGAGAGAGAAGAATTGCCTGGGCGAGATTCACGCTGCGATTTCCTTGGCATATTTGGCGGCGATTGCCGCGAGCCTGGGTGATTTCCGGTTGGTATCGGCGGTGGCTGCCCACTCGATAAAGCCGCCTATGCGGCGTGCGACCTTGGTCTTGTGGCCGCTGGCTATGTCGGCGAGGCGATGGTCGAGGAACGGATTTTCGAAGCGCTCCAGCGTCGTCGTCGCATAGGCACCCGCCGCCTCGCCCATGCCTTGCGCGGCAAAGCCCGGGATGACCTCGTCACGATAGAGCGAAAGCAGGTCGTTGCGGATTTCCGGCCTGGCCAGCATGCCGCGCACCGTCTCGTCCGCGTCCATGCGCCCGGTCAGCCAGGTTTCGGCCAGAAAACTATGGCCGAGATTGAGGATATGGATCTTCAGGCGCTCGACCGGTTCGAGATCGTCGACGATGCGGATCGCCGGATGCGTGCACGGCAGCTTCAGGCCGGGCTGGTTCTCCACTGCCCACAGTGCGTAGGGCTCGGCAATTGCGCCGGCCGGGTCCAGCGGCGCGGAAACGATGCGGTCGACCAGCGAGTTGGCGAACACGCATTGCTCGCTGATCCAGGTGAGCAGCGCATTGGAGGCGCGGCTTCGCTCGGCAAGGTCAAGCACCGTCCGCTTCAGCAAATCGCCATTGCGGCCGACGAGTTCGGTCGGGAGGATCGTAAGTCCAGACCGACCGGCGGCGAAGCGTGCCGCGAGCAGCGCCAGCAGTTTTGCCGGGTATGAGGGCGGTGCCGAAGCTGTTGCTTTCGTCAGGTCGAGCACCAAGCCCGCCGGCACGGCAAAACCCGATTCCGTCGTGTTGGAGAGGATGAATTCAGCCTCTTCGACCACGATCCGCGTCAATTCCGCCCAATCCGCCTCGGCGTCGAGGCCACGCCGTACGCTCTTCACCTGAATGGTCCGATCGACGGTCCGTCCATCCTCCAGCCCGCGGATCATCACCGGAAAGCCTGCCGGATCGGAAAACGCCTGCAGCCGCGCCCGGCCGGCGGCAGAACCGCTCGAAGCAACGATGGTCACAGTGTCTTCCATGCCTGCCTCGTGCAGGAACAGGTCGGCATGCGCCTGAAGAAACCGGCTGGTGCCGAACTGGACGACAGGCGTTTGAACCGAAGACACTTGCAACTCCCTTGATAATGTCTTTTATCGTCAAAAGACATTTTGTCGTCAATAGATTTTCCTTGTAAGGGACGACCGGGGCGCAGACGCGACGGGCAAAAGGCAGGCGATGGCGAAGCAGAACAATGTCTACAAGGACGCATATAACCGCTGCCTGGCGCTGCTCGGAGCCGGCGAAAGCCTGCCTTCGGAGCCTGAGCTCGGCACGACGCTGGGTGTCAGCCGCACGACGGTCCGCTCGATCCTGTCGCGGATGGAAGAACGCGGCCTGATCGAATGGAACAAGCGCAGCAAGCTGGTTCTGCGCGCACCGGCGCCCGACGATTTCTTTCCCGACGACGAGACCGATTCCCTGTCGCAGATCATCGAGCGGTCCTTCATGCGCCGCCTGCTTGCCGGCGGCGCCCAGGCCGGCATGCAGATCAACGAGCTGGAGCTTGCCCGCGAGATCGGCGTCGGCACCACCAGCGTGCGCGAGTTCCTGATTCGCTTCAGCCGCTTTGGCCTGATCGAGAAGCGCCGCAACAGCCATTGGGTGCTGAAGGGTTTTACCAAATCCTTCGCGCTGGAGCTGACCGAGATCCGCGAGATGTTCGAGCTGCGCTCGGCCGCCGCCTTTGCCGCGCTGGCAAAGGACAATCCCGTCTGGACCGATCTTGATGCGATGGAACAGGAACACCACGAGCTGATTGCCGCGATAGGCACCCGCTACGGCGAATTCTCAGAGCTGGACGAACGTTTCCACAGGCTTATCCACAGCGCTTCGCACAACCGCTTCATCGTCGATTTCTACGACGTCATCGCGATGATTTTTCACTACCACTACCAGTGGAACAAGACGAATGAGCCCGGACGCAACAAGATAGCGCTGCAGGAGCATCTGCAATACATCGCCGCGCTGAAATCCGGAAAACTCGACCAGGTCGAAAAGGCCTGCCGCCGGCATCTCAAATCGGCGCGCGAGACGCTTCTCCAGTCGATTCCCGAAAGCTGGCAGTAGCGCAAACGATTATCTTGCCATAAGCTTCATTCGATGCGCTTTTGAGAAGACGGCAAAACAGTCGCTGGGGCGCATTTTTCATATGTACTGACCTTGAGAACCGGGCTTTGTTTGACGGCCCTGATACTTGCAGTATCTCTAAAACAGTGCATGCTGAAATATGTTTTGAGGGGCTAAGGAAAATGAAGAAAAAACTGCGCGTCACCGTTTCGGTGACAGTGTCGGATGACGACGAGTTTTCAACAGAAGAACAGGCTCTTGCCGTATGCGACGGGTTGCAGCGGATACTCTGCTATGACGAGGTGGCCTTGCAGAGCGTCGAGTCTTTCACCGATGGCGTAAGCTTTGAGGATACTCGCAGTTCTGTCCGCTTCGAAAGCGAGCACGGCTGAAGATTGATCCCGCCGCTCAATGGCGTATCCTGAGTCCGGGGTCTGACCCCGGCTTTGGGTATGCCTGTCTGCCGGGCACGCCCGAGGCAAAAACCACCGGAGGAAGCTCATGAACACGCCGCCGCTTGCCGCAAGGGCCGAAGAAGAACAGATCGACGGCGCCCCGGAGCGCGTCGGCGCCGTCATTGGCGCGCTGATCACGATCGGCAGTTTCGCCCTGGTGCTCTGGCCGGTGGCGCGGATTTGGCTGTGACGCGGTAAGACATTGACCTCGCGTGCCTGTGCACGCTCAACCGCCTGAAAATCCATTTAAGATCGACTTGAACCGGCAGCAAGCGCTCGCCGGCATGTTCCCCTGCACCACCCAAATGGGCGGTGACGGTTGCCGGTTCCACGCCTAGACATTGGCAAGGGTAGGCAATCTTGGGGAAATATCATGGCAACGTTTTCATCAACAAGCGCGATCAACAATTCCTTGCTGGTCTTCGAAAGCCTTCTGCCAGATTCGTTTTATTACGAGTGGTATAGCGAGCGCTCTATGGATACCGCCTACGGGCAAATATCCTACATGTACGGAAACACGGAAGAAGGTATTGATTCAAATTACTACGGGAATTTCGAATATCTCTACGAAGGCGATGGGAGTGTTTTCCATATATCTGGATATGTAACAAGCATAGTCAGCGAAACTCATTATCAAGACTACAGTTTCTATCCACCTATAACCAATGGAACGAGGTGGATAATCAACGACATAAACATATATGTCGGGAAATTCCAGACGCCGAATGACCTCCCTGGTCTCATCTTCGCTGGCGATGACCGAATTTACGGTTCCCCTGAGAATGACGAACTTTACGGCTTTTCCGGTTCCGATGTCATCGAAGGAAAATGCGGCAACGACATAATCAATGGCGGAACCGGTGCCGACATCATGCTCGGCGGCCTTGGTAATGATCTGTACTTCGTCGACAATGCGCGCGATGTCGTCTTCGAATTTGTTAACGAGGGAACCGATACGGTTCGCAGCACCATCAGCCTGACACTAACATCCAATGTCGAGCGGCTGGAGCTGCTTGGAACAGGCCATCTCAGCGGTGTCGGCAACGATCTCAACAACGATCTCATTGGCAACAGTGGCAACAACACCCTGTATGGCCGCGCCGGCAACGATCTTCTGGACGGTCGCGCCGGCAGCGATACGATGTATGGCGGCGCCGGCAACGACATTTATGTCGTATCTTCGGCCGGTGACCGCGCGATCGAACTTGCCGGTGAAGGCACGGACACGGTCCGCTCCTATATCGACTGGTCGCTCGGCGCCAATCTCGAACGGCTGGAACTGCAGGGCTCGGCCAACCTGACCGGTAACGGCAACGGGCTCAACAACACGCTTATCGGCAATTCCGGCAGCAACATTCTGCGTGGCGGGGCAGGCAATGACACGCTGATCGGCGGTGCCGGCAAGGATACGCTCAACGGCGGCGACGGGAAGGACACTTTCGTCTTCAACGCGGCTCTCGGGTCAACCAACATCGACAAGATCAACGACTATAACGTCGCGCAGGACACAATGCAGCTGGACTCGAAATATTTTGCCGGTCTGGCAAAGGGCTGGCTGGCTGCCGGCGCCTTCCACACGGGAACCGCCGCGCATGATGCGACCGACCGCATCATCTACAACAAATCGACCGGTGCCTTGTGGTTCGACAAGGATGGCATAGGCGGGGCCGCAGCCGTGCAATTCGCCACGCTGTCACCCGGCCTTGCCATGACGGCGAACGAGTTCTTCATCGTCTAGATTGCCATGGTCTTCGGATTCTCTCCGATGGCCGCGGAGCAGAGTTCAGCGAACAATTCGCGTGCTCACTGTGCGTTGCAGAGTGGGCACCCGAATGTATGCTGGACGATGCCGTGCACCGAACAGCGTTCGAACTCAAATTGTGAGGATGGTGCCAGCCCAATCATGGACGCGCTGGCGCTGATATCGTCAGGCCGGAACTCTGCGAGCAGCACCCGGAATTCATCCAGGCACGGCATAAGCCAGGCCTCGTTGGGTTCATAGCCGAGTCTGTCCCAATCGACTTTCGATTTGGCCGCAGCGATCGACCGGATCAGGAAGGCTCGATGGTCAGTGAAGTTTTCAGCTTCCCACGGTATATCCGCGATATCGAAGCCGACAGTTCCCGGGCCATAGACCCCCTGGTCTTTCGAAGCGATCCACGCCGCAATCTGACACTCGCGAGCGGTGGAAGCCAGGGAGGAGGCAGCGAGAGCAAGCACATCTATGAAAACGGATGTCAGCCCGTTCGACATCCTGATATCCGGCAGGTCCGGTCGAGCGTCATAGGTTATCCGGTTTGCCATGGCTCGGCTCGGAAAGCTCAGATGCTTTGGGATGTTTGCGAGAAAACCTGTCGAAAACGACTGGTGCCATCGAAGCCGATGGTGCCCAGGAGAGGACTCGAACCTCCACGCCTCGCGGCACACGGACCTGAACCGTGCGCGTCTACCAATTCCGCCACCTGGGCAAGGTGCGCCGCTGATGTAAGCGGGCAGCGTCGCGGTGTCAACGCGCTTTCGGCAAAAAATGACGTTCAAACAAAAAGATAGTTCAGGTCGGCATTCTTGCCACGAATGCGCGGCCAGCCGGCAATGAATCCGCCGGCAAAGCCTGCGGCAAAGACGCAAAAAGCCGACGCAAATGCATTGCGCCGGCTCATCACGAATCACATCGGGTAGGTTCTCTGCCGGGCAGGCCTAGGCTGAAAGAACTTCCTTCGAAGCCACGGTCGAATCGGCGTTGAGTCTGTAGACGACCGGCACGCCCGTGCCGAGTTCCAGCTTGACGATGTCGGGGCCGGAAATCCCCTCCAGCGCCATGATCAGCGCCCGCAGCGAATTGCCGTGGGCGGCCACCAGCACCGTTTCGCCGCGCAGCACATGCGGCTGCATCTCATGCATGTAGTAGGGCCATACGCGCGCGCCGGTGTCCTTCAGGCTCTCGCCACCGGGCGGGGGCGTGTCATAGGAGCGGCGCCAGATATGCACCTGCTCCTCGCCCCATTTGGCGCGGGCATCGTCCTTGTTGAGTCCGTTGAGGTCGCCATAGTCGCGCTCGTTCAACGCCGCGTCACGCACGGTCTTCAGATCGTTCTGGCCGGTGGCGTCGAGGATAAACTGGCAGGTCCGCTGCGCGCGCTTCAGCACTGAAGTGTAGGCGATGTCGAATTTCATTCCGCGCACGGCAAGCTTCTGGCCGGCCGCCTTGGCCTCGCGCACGCCCTGCTCGGTGAGGTCGACGTCGCGCCAGCCGGTGAAGAGGTTCTTGAGGTTCCATTCGCTCTGGCCGTGGCGGACAAGCACGAGAGTTCCGGTCATTTCAATCCTCATGATTGATGTGTGGACGCCGCTTTAGCTCAGGCCCAGCACATCGCGCATCGAATACAATCCGGGCTTCTTCCCATGCGCCCAAAGCGCTGCCTTCACCGCCCCGCGTGCGAAAATGGAGCGGTCCTCGGCATTGTGGGAAAGCGTGATGCGCTCGCCGGTGCCCGCCAGGATGACCGAATGGTCGCCCACCACAGAGCCGCCGCGCAGCGTGGCAAAGCCGATCGAGCCGGCCTCGCGCGCGCCGGTATGGCCGTCGCGCACCCGCACGCTGTGTTCGGCAAGATCGATACCGCGTCCCGCCGCTGCCGCGTTGCCAAGCAGCAGCGCCGTGCCAGACGGCGCGTCGACCTTGTGCCGGTGATGCATCTCCAGCACCTCGATGTCGAAATCGTCAGAGCCGAGCGCCTTCGCAGCCTGTTCGACGAGCACCGCAAGCAGATTGACGCCCAGGCTCATATTGCCGGACTTGACGATCGTCGCGTGGCGAGCCGCCGCAGCGATTGCCGCGTCGTCCTCGGGCGAACAACCCGTCGTGCCGATGACATGGACGATGCGCGCCTGCGCGGCATAGCCGGAGAATTCGACGCTGGCGGCCGGCGTGCTGAAATCCAGCACGCCATCGGCCTTGGCGAAGGCCGTCAACGGGTCGTCGGTGATCGGCACGTTGATGATGCCGATGCCTGCAAGCTCGCCTGCGTCGCGGCCGATATGCGGCGAGCCGGCGCGCTCGATGGCTGCCGACACTTTCGCGCCCGGCACGGAATGGATGGTGCGGATCAGCGTCTGACCCATGCGTCCGGCTGCCCCGACGACGACGAGACCCATATCGCTCATGCGCTTTTCTTCCTTGCGACCTTCGCCGGCTTGGCTGGCTTTAGTGGCATTTCGACGGTTTTCGTGTCGTCGACCAGTCCCAGCCCCTTCTGGCTCTGAAGGCGGTGGAAGCGGGCGTAGACGCCATGCGGATTGGCCAGCAACGACTCGTGCGTGCCTTCCTCGACCAGCCGGCCATCCTCCAGCACGATGATGCGGTCGGCATTGACCACGGTCGACAGGCGATGGGCGATGACGATGGTGGTCTTGCCCCTCATCACCGTCGCCAGCGCTTCCTGCACACGCGCTTCGGACTCGTTGTCGAGCGCTGAAGTCGCCTCGTCGAGAAGCAGGATCGGCGCATTGCGCACGATGGCGCGCGCGATCGAGATGCGCTGGCGCTGGCCGCCCGAAAGTGTCACGCCGTTCTCGCCCACCGGCGTGTCGTAGCCGTTGGGCTGCTGGCGGATGAAGCTGTCGGCCGCGGCCTGGTCGGCGGCGCGGTGGATTTCTTCGTCGGTCGCGTTCTCGCGGCCGTAGCGAATGTTGTCGGCAATCGTACCTTCGAACAGATAGGGCTGCTGCGAGACGAAGGCGATCGAATTGCGCAGCGACTGCTTGGTCACCTTGGCGATGTCCTGGCCGTCGATCGTGATGGCGCCGGAATCGAGATCGTAGAAACGCTCCAGCAGCGCCGTCAGCGTCGTCTTGCCGGCGCCCGAAGCGCCGACGATCGCCGTCGTCTTTCCGGCTTCCGCAACGAAGCTCACGCCGTGCAGCACCGGAATGTGTTCCGCATAGGAGAAGGCGACGTTTTCGAAGCGCACTTCACCCTTGGCCACCTTCAACGGGGTCGCATTCGGCGCATCGTCCTGCTGCGGCTCGAGATCGAGGATCTCGTAGATCATGCGCGCATTGACCAGCGAACGCTCGAGCCCGACCTGCAACCGCGCCAGGCGGCGCACCGGGTCATATGCGAGCATAAGTGCCGTGATGAATGACATGATCGCGCCCGGCAGTTCGCCGCCATGGGTGGCGCGGTAGCCGGCATAGGCAATCACGCCGGCAACCGCGATGCCTGCCAGCATTTCGGTGATCGGTGTCAGCCGCTCCGAAACCCTTGCGATCTTGTTCGACCGTTCTTCGGCGCGCTCGATCATCTCGCCCATGCGGCGGGAAAGCTGGTCTTCCATGGTGAAGGCCTTCACCACGGCGACGCCTTGCGTCGCCTCCTGCATCGAGCCGATCAATCGCGAATTGATCTCGACGGACTGGCGCGTCACGCGGCGCAGGCGGCGCATGAGATAGTTGACGGCATAGACCAGTGGCGGCCCGATAACGAAGGCTATCGCCGACAGAAACCAATCCTGCACGAACATCACCGTCACCAGCGCAACCAGCGACACGACATCGCGCGCCACGGCCGTCAAGGTCATCGACAGCAGGTCGCGTATGCCGCCGACATTCTGGTTGATCTGGGCGGCGAGGTGGCCCGAGCGCGTTTCGGTGAAGAAACTGACGCCGAGCTTCATCAGATGGTCGAACAGCCGGCGCTGATAGCGCGCCACCAGGTTGTTGCCGACCTTGGCGAGGATCACCGCCTGCGCATAGCCGGCAACCCCGCGTATGAAGAAGGCGCCGAAGATCGAGACACTGAGCCACAGGATCAGGTCGCTGCGCTGGTGATAGAAGATATCGTTGATGACACTGCTGATGATCCACGCCGGATAGGCCGTGGTCAGCGCCACAGCGATCATGCAGAGTGCTGCGATCGCATACGACCAGACATATTCGCGGCCGTTCTCGGCCAGAACGCGCCGGATGACGGCGATGATCTCGCCGCTGTCGGCTTTCTTCTTCTTTTGGGTCTGAAGGCTCAAAGTCCGGTCTGCCCGTCCGTTTCAGCAATAGTGCGGCACGTGCTGCCGCGTTTCCGCGCCCCTAATAGCGCCATCATGCCGGCTTGCCTATGGCCGGAGTGCGAAACATTGCCGCTGTGGCTGCAATGCCGCGAAATGCCTCTACGCCTGCCAGCGCCGGCCCGCCGTCTCGACGCCGAAGCGCGACGGCGTGCGGGCAAAGGCTGCAAGCCCGTTCAGCGCCGCCAGCGGATGGGTGATGACATAGACCGGCATGTCGCGCATCAGGGCGCTGTGCGGCGCCTTGTCCTCGAATGCGGCGCGGAAATTTCCGGCCTTCAGCGCCGGCACGATCTTCTGGGCGATGCCGCCGGTGAGATAGACGCCGCCGCGGCTCATGAACACCAGCGCCAGGTCGCCGGCGGTGCGACCGAGGCATGTGACGAAGAATTCCAGCGCCTCGACGGCAATCGCGTCGGATTTGTCGAGCGCGGCGGCGGTGATCTCGGCAGGCGTCGAGAAGCGCGGCTCCTTGCCGTCGGCCTTGGCGACGGCGCGGTAGGCGTTCACCAGCCCGCGTCCACACAGGATCTGCTCGCCGGAGATGCGGCCTTCGATCGCTTCAAGATACGGGAAGATTTCGCGGTCGCGCGCCGTGCGCGGGCCGATATCCATGTGCCCGCCTTCGCCGGGCACCGGTATCCATTTGTGGCTGGCATGGATCAGCCCGGCGACGCCAAGCCCGGTGCCGGGGCCAAGCACGACACGGCCGGCATTTTCCTCCGGCTCGCCGGGGCCGATCTTTTCCATATGCTCTTCGCCGAGCGCCACGACGGCCAGCGCCTGCGCCTCGAAATCGTTGAGCACGACCACGTCATGCAGGCCGAGTGTGTCGAACATCGCCTTTGGCCGCACCACCCACGGGCAGTTGGTAAGCCTGATCTCGTCGCCGTCGACCGGGCCGGCAACGGCAAGCACGGCCGAGCGCGGTCGCAGCGATGTGTGGTCGAGCACGGCCTGCTGTATCGCCTCGTCGATCGAGGCAAAGCTCGCGGTCTGCACGATCCGCGTTTCGCCGGGCTCGGAATTGGCATCGACGACGATGGCGAAACGGGCATTGGTGCCGCCGATGTCGCCGATCAGGATCGGAAACTGCAGGACGGCTTCGTCGTCGCTGGAAACAGGCATCTATCTGGCATCCCTGGTCTGCGACGGCTGCCCGCCGTTCTCGTTCAGCATTATCTCGGCAGTGGCGTGGTTCAGCGCCAGCGGAATGTCATAGACGATCGCCAGTCGCATCAGCGCTTTCACATCCACGTCATGCGGCATTGGCGTCAGCGGATCAACGAAGAAAATCACGCCGTCAATCCTGCCTTCGGCAATCAGCGCGCCGATCTGCTGGTCGCCGCCCAGTGGGCCGCTCTTCAGCCGCGTTATCTTGAGGTCCGGGCAGGCGTCCAGAACGCGCTGGCCGGTCGTGCCGGTGGCGACGATGTCGCAGCTTGCGAGGAAATCGGCATGCTCACGCGCGAAGGCGACCATGTCGTCCTTCTTCTCGTCATGCGCGATCAGTGCCAGGCGGTAGGGAGATGCCACAGAAAAGCCGATGGAATTAAACTAAATCGGTTGAAACCTATAGAGAAGGAAACGCGGCGAGGAAAGGGGCGGCAAGATCCGCCCCGCCCATTCCTATCGGTTCTGGCTCGAGGGCTTGGCCACCGGCAAAGGCGGACGCTTGATCGGTGTCGGCGCAAAGGCGCTGGCCGGGACCGGAGGCGCGCCGACATCGACCGTATCCGTCTCGGGCGCCGCCGGTGCAGGTGCGGTGGCAACCGCCGAGCCCATCCCACCAACCGTAACGGCGGCTTCCGAAACCGGATTGGGAGCGCTCAGCACAGCCCTGCATGCCGCCGGCAGGCTCGCCATCGTCATCTTGTCGCGTGCCTTCGGCGCGTCCGGGTTCTTGTTGGGGCGCCACGGCTCCTCGGTGAACCACCATGCCAGCGACTTGTCGCAGCCGTCGCCGGCAGCCGTCGCCTCCTGCCGCTTGCAGCCGGGCGAGCCTGGCTGGCAGCCGATGCGGACATGGAAGTGATAGTCATGGCCCCAGAACGGCCGGATCTTGCGCAGCCATGTGCGGTCGCCCGTCACCGTGTCGCACAGCTTCTTCTTGATGCCCGGATTGACCAGGATGCGCTCGACTTCCGGATAGCTGGCGGCGCGCTGCAGAAGCCGCGTATGCGCGGCAGTCCAAAGCCTGTCCTTCACCAGATGTGTCTTCTCGTTGACCATCGACACCGCGCTCATATTCTCGCGCTCGGTCGGCGAAAGCCGGCGGTCCGGCATCGGCGTGAACCAGATGTCGGCATCAAGTCCGATCTGGTGCGAGGCATGCCCCGTCAGCATCGGCCCACCGCGCGGCTGCGAAATGTCGCCGATCAGCAGGCCGGGCCAGCCGTCGGCTGTCGCATCGCGCGAGAACTTCTCGATCAGGTTGATCATCGTCGGATGGCCCCAGCGGCGGTTGCGCGAAAGCCGCATCGCCTGCCATGTCGGGCCGTCGGTGGCGATAGCCACGCCGCCGGCAAAACAGCCCTTGGAGTAGAAGCCGATCGATTGCGGGGCGGCCATTGCCGGCAGTTTTTCAGCCCCGAACAGGTTCTTCGCCAGCTCGTCCGCGCTAGCGCCGCTCGGCTCGAGTCCGGAAAAAGCCAGTGCCGCAATGGCGATGCCGGTCAGCCTTGCGGCTGCCTGAAGGATGGATTTCATGCGCATTTCCCGGTCATGCCCCTCTACGACAAGGGTGAGACGCCCTGGTTACCGAAGCGTAAACGAGTGGCTCGATTTCGAATCATACCACGCTTCGTGTCGGTCTTCGATCATTTGGCCTTCATCGGGCTGCGCGCCTCGCCATCCTTCCAGTTCCGCGCCGCCCACATCGCATCGAACGCGGCACGGTAGTCCGGATAGTGGAAACGATAGCCCGCAGCCTTGATCGCCGCATTGGAAACGCGCTTGTTCTCGCCGTAGAAAGACCGTGCCATGGGCGAAAGTTGGGCGGTCTCGAAGGGAATTTCGGCCGGCGGCGTAACACCCATCAATCCAGCCGCATAGGTCACCACATCCTGCGGTGGGGCAGGCATGTCGTCGGTGACGTTGAAGACGCCGCCCAGATCCCGGCCCGCCAGATGCCAGACGGCACCGGCGATGTCCTCGCCATGAATGCGGTTGAACACCTGGTCCGGCTTGATCAGGCGCTTGGCCGTGCCGTTCTCCAGATTGACGAAGGCGTTGCGTCCCGGCCCGTAAATGCCGGAAAGGCGCAGGATCGCCACCGGCAGGCCGGTCGCGCGGCCGAGTTCCTGCCATTCCTGCTCGGCCTTCAGCCGCATCACCGAGCGGCGCGAGACGGGCTTGCATTCACCTGTCTCATCCACCCACGCACCGCCATGGTCGCCATAGACGCCGACCGTGGAGAGGTAGCCGATCCAGCGGAGCTTCGGCATGGCTTTGGCGATCGTTTCCCGCGCTGCGATCAGCACCGGGTCGCCTGCCTCGTCCGGCGCGATGGAGACCAGCAGGTGCGTTGTCCCGGCAAGCTCTTTTGTCAACGCCTCGGTCAGCGTCCCATCGAATGCAAATGCCTCGATCCCGGCCTGCCGCAGCATCTCGAATTTCTCCGCCGAGCGCGTCGTGCCCGCCACGCTCGCATCCTCCGGCTTCGCTCGACCAACCGCCTTGCCGGAATAGCCGGCGCCGAAGATGAACAGTTTTGTCGCGGTCATGCATGTGTCCTGGTTTCTGGGTGGCTGCCGGTGGCCAAAAGCCATTCCCGGCGCACATCGCTATCCGATTCCGCTCCCGCCCGCGCCGCAAGCGCGGAAAATGCCGCAGGCTCCATCAGCCGCGACAGCGCCCACACCGCAGCCCCGCGCACCAGCGGCGAGGCGTCGGCCGCCAAGCTCTCGCAGGCAGCGGCAAGCGACGCATCCCCCGAATTCCCCGCCGCGATCAGCACGTTGCGCAAGAAACGATCCCGGCCGATGCGCTTGACCGGCGAGCCGGAAAAGAAGTCGCGGAAGCCGGTATCGTCCATGGCCAGAAAATCGGCCAGTGCCGGCGCCCGCAGGTCGTCGCGTGCGACAAGCTTGGCCTCGGAGGCAGCGCGGGCGAATTTGTTCCACGGGCAGGCGGCGAGGCAATCGTCGCAGCCATAGATGCGGTTGCCGATCGCCGCGCGGAATTCCTGCGGGATCGGCCCCTTGTTCTCGATGGTGAGATAGGAGATGCAGCGCCGCGCATCGAGTCGGTAGGGCGCGGGGAAGGCGTCGGTCGGGCAGGCGTCGAGGCAGGCGCGGCAGGAGCCGCAATGGTCCTCCTCCGCCTTGTCGGGCGTCAGCTCTGCGGTGCAAAAGATCGTGCCGAGAAACAGCCACGAGCCGAATTCGCGGCTGACCAGATTGGTGTGCTTGCCCTGCCAGCCAATGCCGGCGCTTTGCGCCAGCGGCTTTTCCATCACCGGCGCGGTATCGACGAAAACCTTTACGTCGCCGCCGGCCCTGGCGACGATCTTGCCGGCGATCTCCTTCAGCCGGCCCTTCATCACGTCGTGATAGTCGCGGTTCTGGGCATAAACCGAAATTGCCCCGCGATCGCGCTTTTCCTGCAACGCGCGCGGGTCGCTTTCCGGGCCATAGTTCATCGCCAGCACGATGATCGAGCGCACCTCCGGCCACAATGTGCTGGGGTCGGCGCGGCGTTGCAGCGTCTCCGAAATCCACGCCATCGAGCCATGAAAACCGTCGGCGACGAATTCGGCGAGCCGCATCGGTGCCTGCGGGATGGCGTCGGGCGTGGTGATGGCGACGGAATCGAAACCGGCCCGCGCTGCCTCGCGGTCGATCAACTGCCGCAGGCGATCGACCTCGTCCGGTTTGCCCTTCTGGGCTTTGTCAGAAATCGAGGTCCGCATAATGCGACACCGGCGAAAGGCCGCGCACCCGGTCGCCCAGCAGCGGGCGGAAGGACGGCCGCGATTTGACGCGCGTATACCAGTCGCGCGCCGCGTTGTGGTCGCGCCAGTCGACCTCGCCGAGATAGTCGAGCACGGAGATGGCGGCAGCCGCCGCCAGATCGGCATAGGTGATGCGCGGGCCGGCGAGCCAATGGCGGGTGCCGGCCAGCCAGTTGGTGTATTTCATGTGCTGGCGGATATTGGCGCGGGCGGCGCGGATCGCGCCCGAATCGGGCGAGCCGCCGCCCATCTCGCTCGGCATCAGCGGCTTCAGCACGCGTTCGCGCACCAGATGGCGGGTCACTTCGCTGTCCATCTTGGCCAGATACCAGTCGACCAGCCGGCGGATTTCGGCCCGCTCCATCGGGTTTTCGGCAAACAGCCGCTTGTCGCGCTTCAGCACGCCGCGCGTCTCATCGAGATATTCGGCGATCACGCCGGCGCCGACGATCGGCACGTCGCCTTCGGCCAGCAGCACCGGCAGCGTGCCGGCGGCGTTCAGCGCCAGGAACTCCTTGCGGCGCGTCCACGGCTTTTCCTCGATCAGCGCCAGTTCCTCGCCATACTCGCCGAAAGCCAGGCGAACGAAGCGACAGGAGGCGAACATGGAGTGATGGAAAAGCGTCAGCATGGTCCTGCGATGAAAAAGTGCGCTGGTCTTTATTTGGCCGCGCCGGTAGTTCTATCTCTGCCCGATTCACCGGGCGGTCAAGCGCCCCGACCTATAGGCATAGTTCCGCGCTGTGACAAGCAAGCGCCCGTCATTCCAACGCTCCTCCTCAACCGTCCATTCTAATAAAAAGTCACCGAGAGACCCATGGAACACCAGACGATCGTCGAAGCCCTTTTGCTCGGCCTGCTCGAAGGGCTGACCGAATTCATCCCGGTCTCCTCCACCGGACACATCCTTTTGGCGGGGCATTTCCTCGGCTTCCAGTCGACGGGAAAGTCCTTCGAGGTGCTGATCCAGCTCGGCGCGATCCTGGCGATCCTGTCGGTCTATTTCGGCCGGCTGTGGAAGATGGCGACCGATCTGCCCAGCGACCCAAGGACGCAGCGTTTCGTGCTCGGCATTCTCGTCGCCTTCCTGCCGGCGGCCGTCATCGGCGCGCTGGCGCATGATTTCATCAAGACGGTGCTGTTCGAATCGCCGCGGCTCATCTGCATCATGCTGATCATCGGCGGTTTTGTTCTTCTGGCCCTCGACCGGATGGCGCTGAAGCCGAAATATCACGACGTCATGGATTTCCCGCTGTCGCTGTGCCTGAAGATCGGCTTCTTCCAGTGTCTGGCGATGATCCCCGGCACCTCGCGCTCCGGTGCTACGATCGTCGGCGCATTGCTGATGGGCACCGACAAGCGCTCGGCGGCGGAATTTTCCTTCTTCCTCGCCATGCCGACCATGGCCGGCGCCTTTGCCTATGACCTCTACAAGAACCGCGATATTCTTTCTGCGGCCGATCTGCCGATCATCGCGGTCGGGTTTGTCGCCGCCTTCATCACGGCGGTCATCGTCGTGCGCTATCTGCTCAATTACGTCTCGCGCCACGGCTTTGCGCTGTTCGCCTGGTGGCGGCTGATCGTCGGTGCGGTTGGACTGGCTGCGCTGATGGTGTGGGGGTGATTTAGGCCCCTCTCCGTCTCGGCTTCGCCGAGCCACCTCTCCCCATTTCATGGGGCGAGGAACCTTGGTTCTGCGAGGCAGCGACATTTCAGAACTTGGGTTCCTCGCCCCCGCAAAGCGGGGGAGAGGTGGCTCGGCGAAGCCGAGACGGAGAGGGGGATCTTCCCTACTCTACCCAATCATCTCACCCGCAGCACGACCCCGCCATCATCGCCTTCAGCTGCGGATCGTCCTCATATTCATCGTGGCGCTTGACCCAGTCCATGGTGCCCTTTTCGTTGCGACCCTTGGGCATGATGTCGAGGATCATGTAGGCGCCGATGCCTTCCTCGCCGCCGCGCGCATATTGCGAGAAGGTACGGTAGATGTCGCCCTTCTCGTCCTTGTAGAAGGCGGTCATGCCGGGCAGCTCGTCCATTTCGAAATCGAGCGGGCGGAAATTGTAGATCGCCTTGCCGGCCTTGACGTCTTCCTTGTTGAACGACACGTCGAAATCGAAATTGAAGTCGCTGCCATTGGACGACACCCATGGGAACTGCCAGCCCATGCGCTTCTTGTAGGCTTCGATCTTGGCCAGCGGCGCCCGCGCTACGGCCACCAGCGTCACGTCATGATGCTGCAGATGCAGGTTCGCGCCGTCGAAATGGTCGCAGCCGAAGGAGCAGCCGGTGCAGCCTTCCTCCCAGTCCGGCCCGAGCATGAAGTGATAGAGCGCCAGCTGGCTGCGGCCGTCGAACAGTTCGGAAAGCGTCTTCCTGCCGTCGGGCGTGTCGAAGACATACTCCTTCTCGACCTTGACCCAGGGCAGTTCGAGCCGCTCGGCACGCAGTCTGTCGCGCATCCTGGTGTATTCCTTTTCCTTCACCAGATGCGCTGTCTGCGCTTTCATCCATTCCTGCTGCGATACGACTTTATGCGGTTCCATGGTCTTGCTCCTCATTGCCAGGAAATGCCGTTTCGATTTTCTCGACTGCCCGCTCGCCGATGTATTTAACCTATGAGTTAAGTATGGCGTGCGGTCCTGTTCTTGTCAACCCGCCGGCGAAGTCCGGCCATCAATGATGGATGTCAGCCGATGTCCTTGACCCAGGCATGCCGGGACTCGGAATGGACCGCCTGTGTCGGCGCTGGAAAGGCCGGATCGGCGAAGGAACCGACACCGACCGCAACAAATTCGGGCCGGCGCTGCGGTTCCCAGAAGACGGTCGAACCGCAGTCGGGGCAGAAATGAAACGTCACGGGAAAGCCGCTGTCGGACGGGCGCGTATAGGATTTGTGCGGTCCCTCGATCCGAACAGCATCACGGCGAAAGAAGGCCGCGATGCCATAGGTGCTCCCGGTGCGCTTCTGGCAAGCCAGGCAATGGCACAGCGAGACCTTCGCCGGCTCGCCCGTGCAGACGATGCGGAGGTTTTCGCAGGAGCAGGTCGCTGTTCTTTCCATGAAAGCTCTCCGTGCAGCGCCGCTCAGCCGCCTGCGTTCAGAACATGGGCCAGCACAGGCAGCGCAATGCCTTTCAGCGTCAACGCCCGCGTTGCTGTGCCAGCCAGCAGGCCCGCGGCCTGCACTGCGGCCTCGGGGGAGACAAGAATCTCGCCGGCCGCCGCCTGGGCTTCGAGCCTCGCCGTCAGGTTGACGACGCCGCCGATGGCGGTGAAATCGCTGCGCAGCGTCGAGAATTCCCCGATCTCGACCTGACCGGTGTGAACGCCGACACCGACGCCCAGCGCGCCGGCGGCAGTCTCGCCGTGACGCGATGCCAGCGCGGAAAGTGCCGACGTGCAGCGCCGCTGTATGTCGATGGCCGCCGTCACCGCAGCGTCGGCGTGGTGCTCGGTCTTGATCGGAAAGTTGAAGATCGCCATCAGGCCGTCGCCCATCTGCTTGTTGACGATACCGTCATGCGCCCAGATGGCTTGGGCGCATTGATCCTGGAAGACGCTGACGATTTCGCCCAGCACGACAGGGTCCATACGCTCCGACAGGTCGGTGTAGCCGCGTATGTCGGCAAACAGGATGGTGGCCGGCACCGAGATCTGCCGCTGTTTCTTGACATAGCGGAACGAGCGCTCGCAGATCGTGCAGATGTTCGGGTTCATCTTGCTCTGCGTGATGCCGCAGATGCGGAACGGAAGCGCCAGCGGACCCCTGATAGGGATCGGCATATGCATCTGATCCCAGCAGCCCCGGCAAATCCGCGCGGTCGATCCCATCTGAAGCTACATTCCCGGCCGGCATCCATCCGTCAGCCGCCTCGCCGAAGCCAGATTGTCGCTTTCGGCGGGTTTTGGCAACTCGAAGTCGAGCCTAGCCGAGGACAGAATTCAGCACGGGCGATTCCGCTCAATGCAGCGCGACATCCTCGGGCATGTCGCGTTCCGCCCTGATCTGCGCCAGCGCCCCGGCGATCGTCGCCTTGTAGCGGACATGTGGCGGCTTCACGCTATGCGCCATCAGGGTGCGCCGGGTCTGCCGGTTGGCGCCGGTGATGAAGAAGCGCACGCCGGCGCGATTTGCCTTGCGCACCGCACCCTCGATGACATTGGCTGCCGTCGAATCGAGGAACGGCACCGCTGCACAGTCGAGCACGAAGCTCTTGCGCTGGTCGGCGATGCGGTCGAGCACGGTCCCGACGGTCGAGGCCGCACCGAAGAAGAACGCGCCGGAGATGCGGTAGACCACCGTGTCCGGGTCGCTGGCGGAGGCTGCGTCATAGACATTGCGGCCGCCATTGGTGGCATCGGCGACATCGTCGACGGCCAGCGGCGCGTGCGCTTCCACCGCGATCGCCTTGGACATGCGGTTGATGAACAACACCGAGCCGAGCGCGAAGCCAACGACGATGCCGGTCGTCAGGTCGCGGAAGATCACCAGGCCGAAGGTTGCCAGAAGCACCAGTGCATCACCGGGTGAGGAGCGCAGCAGGGCGGCGAAGGCCGGCTTCTCCACCATGTTCCAGGCGACGACGGCGAGCAGCCCGGCAAGGGCAGCGAGCGGGATATAGGCGGCCAATGGCGCAGCCACGAGCATGAAGAGCAGCAGGAACACCGCGTGCAGAAGCCCCGACACCGGCCCATGCGCGCCAGACCGGACATTGGTTGCCGTGCGCGCGATCGTTCCGGTCACGCAGATGCCGCCGAAAAGCGCCGAGCCGATATTGGCGAAGCCCTGCGCCACCAGCTCGCAGTTGGAACGGTGCCGGCGCCCGGTCATGCCGTCGGCGACCACAGCCGAAAGCAGCGATTCGATCGCGCCGAGCAGCGCGAAGGCGATCGCATCCGGCAGCACGGCGTAGGCCTTGTCGAGGCTGAACATCGGCAACGCCGGCTCCGGCAGCATGCGCGGAATGCCGCCGAAACGCGTGCCGATCGTCTCGACCGGCAGGTTGAGCACGACGGCCGCCAGCGACGCGACCGCGATGGCGATCAGGAAACCGGGCCAGGACGGCCGCCAGCGCTTCAGGGCAATAATGATGGCGATCGTCAGTACGGCGACGGCAAGTGCTGAGCCATTCGTCGTGCTTGCGGCCTCGCCAAGCGCGATCAGCCGGGGCACCAGTTCGCCGGGCTCCTTGCCGGCAAGCGTCAGGCCGAACAGATCGTGCAACTGGCTGGAAAAGATGATGACGGCGATGCCGGCGGTGAAGCCCACCGTCACCGGATACGGAATGAATTTTATGTAAGTGCCGAGCCGCAGATAGCCGGTGGCGATGAGGAAGACGCCCGACATCAGCGTGGCGAGGATCAGCCCGTCTATGCCGTGACGGTCGGCGGTCGCGGCCACCAGCACGATGAAGGCACCCGCCGGCCCGCCGATCTGGAACCGGCTGCCGCCAAGCAGCGAAACGATGAAGCCGCCGACGATTGCCGTGAACAGCCCGCGTTCCGGCCCGACGCCCGAGGCAATCGCGATCGCCATCGACAGCGGCAATGCGACGATCGCAACGGTCAGCCCGGCAATCATGTCGGCCTTGAATTGCGGAAGATGATAGCCTTCGCGAAAGACCGTGATCAGCTTGGGCGTGAACAGCTCCGCGAAACTGGGTTCTGCTTGCCGTGATGCCTGATGCCGTGATTGACGAAGCGTATCCATGAACTGCCTTCCGCATATGAAGGCGGCGGGATCGTCGGCTGGATCAGCGGTGCCGGCAGGCCGGTCACTCTCGCATCATGTCGGCGGTCGCCGTCGCGACTCTTTGCGGATCAGCCGTTGGAACCGTTTCGGTCGGGCGCCGGCTGCCTGAGGCGCACGCCCCTGCCGCTGCCCTCGCTCGGCTGGTTTTCCCCGATCAGTTCGACGCCCGATTTCTCAAGCGCCTGAATGACCTTGACCAGCGTGTCGACCACGCCCCGCACCACACCGTCGCTCGCTTCCATGCGCTGAATGGTCGGAAGCGAAACGCCGGCGCGTTCGGCGAGTGTCTTCTGGTCTATCCCGGCCAGCGCCCGTGCGGCGCGCATTTGCGCAGCTGTGATCACTGGTCAGAACTCCCGTCTGAGTCCGCAATATGAATGTATGGTACAGTTATCATGATGTTTCAAGCATGAATATGAAGTGTAAATCCATCAAGAAGGTCCCGATGCCGCGTCTTCCGGAGTGCCTTGCCGCAGGAACCAGCGCCCGACCAGCCAGCACAGCATCGCCCAGGCCGACCCGGCGCACCATCCGGCCAGCACGTCCGAAGGCCAGTGAACGCCGAGATAGATGCGGCTGAGCCCCACCAGGAAAGTCAGCAGGACGGCGACGAACAGCACATAGATCTTGGTCGCGCGCCCGGTCATCCGCCGCGCCAGCAGCGTGCCTAGCGTCAGGAAGGTCACCGCCGACATCATCGCATGGCTGCTCGGAAAGCTCAGCGTGTGCACATTGACCAGATGCGACACCAGTTCCGGGCGCGGGCGGTCGATGCCAAGCTTCAGCAGGCCGTTCAGCGCCTGGCCGCCGGTGATCGCAACGAAGACGAACAATGCCGTCGCAATGCGGCGCGTGATCAGGAGGTAGATGATCGTGACGGTGACGATGGCCACGAGAATGGCCCCGCCGCCGAGGCTGGTGATGTCGCGCATGACATCCTCCATCCAGAAAGGTCCGATCGGCGTACTTGGGTCGCCCGGCGTGCGGAAGGCCAGGAGGATCTGCGTGTCGAAGCCGTGAGGGGCCGCGTCGCGCGCTACCTCCATCAGCTCGACGAAGCCCCACAGCCCGCCGGCGATGATGATCGCCGCAAGCAGCACGGTGAACTCCACCTTGCCGCGCAGATTTGCCAGAAATGTCGGCATGAAAACCCCAGGCTGTTTCGTCGGCACAATAGATGCGGTGCCTTCAATAAGCGGGCAAGCCGGCCGGCGCAAATGCCGCGAATTTTTTCATGCCCGGTTTTCGGAAATTCCGATGGTCCGTCAAGCAGATGAGGCCGTGCGCATTGTTATTTGAGCACACGACGCGATAGCGTCATCTTCCTGTTACGCAGCCGCTTTAGCCGTCGGTTTCATCCCCAAGCCACCGATCAAGCCAGAGGACACGCTGATGAACGATCATTTTCCCCCGGAAGCCGTTTTCCGCACCAGCCAGCTCGAGGAGAATGACGGCCCCGGCCACAATCCGACGGAAAACCCGACCATGGGCGAAATCATAGCCTCGCGCTTCTCGCGCCGCGGTTTCCTGAAAGGTTCGCTCGCCGTTTCGGCCATCGCCGCCACCGTCAGCCCGCTGGCGCTGATCACCGCCGACAATGCGCGCGCAGCCTCCGGCTCCGCCTTCAACTTCGACGAGATCGAGGCCGGCATCGACGAAAAGCATCACGTCGCCGCCGGCTATGACGCCGACGTGCTGCTGCGCTGGGGCGATCCGCTGTTTGCCGACGCGCCGGAATTCGACCCGAAGAACCAGTCGGCCGAAGCCCAGGCAAAGCAGTTCGGCTACAACAATGACTATGTCGGCTTTATCCCGATCGACGGTTCGTCCGAGCATGGCCTGCTCGTCGTCAACCACGAATACACCAACGAGCACCTGATGTTCCCCGGCATCGTCACTGTGGCCGAGGGCAAGATCAAGGTTGCCGATGCCGACCAGAAGCGCGTCGACATCGAAATGGCGGCCCATGGCGGCACCATCGTCGAGATCAAAAAGGAAGGCGGCAAGTGGCAGGTCGTGCGTGACGGCAAGCTCAACCGCCGTATCACCTCCACCACCGAAATGCGGCTTTCCGGCCCCGTCGCCGGCCACGACCGCGTCAAGACCAATGCCGACGCTGCCGGTACGAAAGTCTTCGGCACCGTCAACAACTGTGCCGGCGGCGTCACGCCATGGGGCACCTATGTCATGGCCGAAGAAAACATCCACGGCTATTTCGCCGGCGAGCTGCCGGCCGACCACAAGGAAGCCGCCAACTACAAGCGCATGGGCATTCCCGAAGGCACCTATCAGTGGGCCAATTTCTACGATCGCTTCGACGTGTCGAAGGAGCCGAACGAAGCCAATCGTTTTGGCTGGATCGTCGAGGTCGACGTCAACGACCCGAACTCGGTGCCGAAGAAGCGCACCGCCATGGGCCGCTTCAAGCACGAGGGTGCCGAATCGATCGTCGCCAAGGACGGCCAGGTCGTCTTCTATCTCGGCGATGACGAGCGCTTCGACTACGTCTACAAATTCGTCACCGCCGGCAAGTTCAATCCGGACGATCGCGCCGCCAATCTCGACCTGCTCGACGAAGGCACGCTTTACGTGGCCAAGTTCGCCGATGACGGTTCGTTCGAATGGCTGCCGGTCGTGTTCGGCCAGGGCCCGTTGACCGCCGAAAACGGCTTTGCCAGCCAGGCTGACGTGCTGATCGAAACCCGCCGCGCCGGCGACCTGCTCGGCGCGACCAAGATGGACCGGCCGGAAGACATTCAGCCCAATGCCGTCAACGGCAAGGTCTATGTCATGCTGACCAACAACACCAAGCGCAAGGCCGATCAGGTCGACGCCGCCAACCCGCGCGCCGAAAACGCCTTCGGCCATCTCATCGAACTGGTGGAAGAGGGCGGCGACTTCGCCGCGACCAAGGGCAAGTGGGAAGTGCTGCTGAAATGCGGTGATCCTTCGGTCGCCGAGGTCGGTGCATCCTTCTCCACATCGACCACTGCCAATGGCTGGTTCGGCATGCCCGACAACTGCGCCGTCGACGCCGATGGCCGCCTCTGGGTCGCCACCGACGGCAATTCGCCCAAGGCCACCGGCCGCACCGACGGCATCTGGGCGGTCGACACCGAGGGCGAGGCGCGGGCAACGTCAAAGCTGTTCTTCCGCGTGCCGGTGGGTGCCGAAATGTGCGGCCCGCTGCTCGCCCCCGACATGCAGTCGATGTTCGTCGCCGTCCAGCATCCGGGCGATGGCGGCGAGGACTGGGAAGGCTTTGGCCGCCCCTCCTACTACGAGGACCTGTCGACCCGCTGGCCCGACTTCAAGGACGACATGCCGGTACGCCCGGCCGTCGTCGCCATCACCAAACAGGGCGGCGGCAAGATCGCGGTTTGATTGGCTCGACTAAAGCCTAGCTGCCCCTCATCCGCCTGCCGGCACCTTCTCCCCGTATAGTGACGGGGAGAAGGACGAAGCTGCAACGCTGACGCCTCCCTCTCCCCGTTGTTCACGGGGAGAGGGTAAGGGTGAGGGGCAGCACCTGCCTCTAAGATTTTTACTGCCCGCTCGCCGTAGGCCCGAGCGTAATCAACCCGACAGCCACGATCGCAAGCACGATCCCGCCGCTCTGAACAAGGCTCAACCGCTCGCCGAAAAACGCAAGCGCAATCACATTGACCGCGACAAGCTGGATGACGGCCGACAGGCTGAAGGCCGAGGCCATGCCGAATTCGCGCACCAGCCGCAGCATGATGAGATTGCCCAGCGAATAGAGCGCCAGCGTCAGCAGCAGCTTGGGAATGCTCGGTGCGAGCGCCCAGGATTTGGCGCCCGTTGCAGCGAGCAGGAATATCACCGTCGAAGCGATGAGTTGGGCGAAGCCGGATAGGGACAAATTGTTCTCCGCGGGCAGGGCCGTGCATGGCATCCAGCCCCTTTTCGCGATCTCTCGGGCAAAGCCGGCACGCCGTCAAGATGCTGGCGCGTCCCGGCCATGGGCCAGCGCCGTCCGCCATCTGTTGGACCAGCGTCTTGCCCTGCGAGGACGGCACCGATACCTCTTGGCGATGCACTGGCTGCGGTCAGATCACGAAAGGGAGAGAAAGAATGTCGGAACTGAAAACGGCGATCGTCACGGCGGGCGGCAGCGGCATGGGTGCGGATGCGGCGCGCAAGCTTGCCGAAGACGGCTTTCAGGTCGCGATTCTCTCCTCGTCCGGCAAGGGCGAGGCGCTGGCCGAAAAGCTCGGCGGCATCGGCGTCACCGGCTCCAACCGTTCCAACGACGACCTCAAGCGGCTGGTCGACGCAACGGTCGAGAAGTGGGGCCGCATCGACGCGGTGGTCAACAGCGCCGGCCACGGCCCGCGCGCGCCGATCCTTGAGATCACCGACGAGGACTGGCATCTCGGCATGGAGACCTATCTGCTGAATGCCGTACGCATCGCACGTCTGGTCACGCCGGTGATGCAGGCGCAGAAGTCCGGCTCCATCGTCAACATCTCGACCTACGCCGCCTTCGAGCCGGAAGCGCTGTTCCCGACTTCGGGCGTATTCCGCGCCGGGCTTGCCTCCTTCACCAAGCTCTTCGCAGACAAATACGCCGCGGAAAACATCCGCATGAACAACGTCCTGCCCGGCTTCATCGACAGCCTCCCCGAAGCCGGCGAACGGCGCGAGCGCATCCCCATGGGCCGCTACGGCCGCGTCGAGGAGGTGTCTGAGCTCATCGCCTTCCTGGCCAGCGACCGCTCCAGCTACATCACCGGCCAGAACATCCGGATTGATGGCGGGATAACGAAGTCGGTGTGAGATTGGCAGGGGTCGTTGGTCTGTGACTGAAAGAACCGGATGATTAAGTAGGTCATCGCGAATACCCCCTCTCCGTCGCGCTTCGCGCGCCACCTCTCCCCCGCGTTCCGGGGGCGAGGAACCTAGGTCCTGCAAGGCCGCGGCGTTTCAAGGCTTGGGTTCCTCGCCCCATGAAATGGGGAGAGGTGGCTCGGCGAAGCCGAGACGGAGAGGGGAGCCCTTAGTGCTGCCGCGCCTTCACAACCGCCTTCGCAATCCCTTCGCCCTGCACCACCGCATTGCGGAAGCAGCCGAGCAGGCTCGGCCGCATGCCGGTGAACCACAATCCCGGCCAGCCGGGAGCCGCCTGCGGGCCGTTGAACAGCGGGGTGCCGTTGCGGTCGAGCACGCCGAGCTTGCCGACCATGTCGTCAAGCCCGGTGCGATAGCCGGTGGCGGCGATCACCACGTCGGGGTTGATCGTCCGCCCGTCTGCGAGCACGACGCCGTCCGCCGTGAATTCGCGCACGCCGGGCACGATCGTTATGCGCCCTTTCTTGATCGCCGCCATGGCGCCGTCGTCGGCGGCTATCGCCGTATAGTCGGAGCCGAGCCGGCTCGCCCCGCCGGCCGCTGCTTTCGGCAGGCCGTATCTGGTCATGTCGCCGAACACCAGCCGCTGCGTCGCCGCAATCACCATGTCGGCCAGCTTCACCGGCAGCGCCGCTGTCAGGGGCGAGACCTTGTGCACCGCGACGCTGGCGATGCGCTTGGGCAGCACGGTCGGGCCACTGCGTGCCGACAGCCATAGCGGTCCAGTCTCGGCGCGAATCAAATGGTTGAGCGCGTCGAAACCGGAGTTGCCGGCACCGATCACCAGCACACTCTTGCCGGTGTAGTCGGAAGCCTCGCCGAAATCGGCCGAATGGATCAGCCTGCCGTCGTAATCCGCCAGTCCCTGCCACGAGGGGATGAATGGTTTCCGGTCGCGCCCGGTGGCAACCACCACGTCGCGAGCATGGCGCACACCCTTGTCGGTCTTCACCGCCCAGGCGTCGCCGTCGCGGAAAATCTCCTCGACCGAAATGCCGAATTCTATGGCAAGCTTTTGCTGCTCGTTGAAGGCCGTCAGATGGTCGATCACCTCGACCCGGGAGGGAAAGGCGGGCGTGCCGCGTGGAAACCTTATGCCGGGAAGATGGGACAGGTCGCGGTGCGTGTTGAGCCGCAGGTTCTTGTGACGTCGCCGCCAGGGCTCGCCGATTCGGTCTTCCTGCTCCAGAATCACCGGAGAAAGCCCGGCCCTGGCCAGCGCATGTGCTGCAGCCAGCCCGGCGGCTCCGGAGCCGATTACGATCACGTCCTCGATTTTTGTTGCAGTCATTCCTAAATCACCGGAAATCTGGTGCTCGTGGCGGGTGCAATCGGGAAGCCTTGTGGCGCAGCCGCGCAATTTGAGCAAGAGTGCGGTGGAACAAGCGGCTCGCATGTGGGTTTGAGATGCGGTAGGGGCACGTTGTTACGCTTATCGATCAAGGACTGACGAATGCCCTCCCTGCGCAACAGGTTCGACGTTTTCATGGAGGGCAGGGCCGCCAGGGTGCCGACCCTCGATCTTGCGCTGGAAGATCGGCTGAAGCTGCTGCGCCGCCATGGCGATTTCTCGCTTGCCTACTCCACTGCGGTCCAGAACGGGCTTTCCTATTTCGGCGACGACAATGGCTATGTCGCCTTTGCCTCCAAGATGGGCGGGCATTTTGCGCTGGGCGATCCGGTGGCCGCACCCGATGAGCGCGGTGATTATATCCGGCGGTTCGTCGAGGCCGCCGGCACGCCTTGGTTCGTCCAGATCGGCGAGGACACCGCCCGCACGCTTTCCGGCCTTGGCTACCGCGTAAATCGCATGGGCATCGACACCAGGCTCGACCTTGCCAGGCATGATTTTTCCGGCTCGCGCAACGAAACGGTGCGCTATTCCGAACGCTGGCTGTTCAAGAAGGGCTATTCGATCATCGAGGACGATGGCGGCGTCGCCTCGCTTGAGCATGTCAAGAAACTGTCGGCGGAATGGCTGTCCGAGCGCATCGTCAAGCGCTGGGAAATGCGCTTTCTCAACCGTCCCTTCGACGCTGCTGCCGGCGAGGGCATGCGCCGCTTCACGCTCGTCGATCCCGAGGGGCAATCGGTGGCGCTTCTGGACTTCGACCCGCTGCATCGCGACGGCGAAATCATCGGCTACACCACCTCCTTCAAGCGCAAGCTGGTCGGCACCACGCCGCACGCCGAAGTCGGCCTGACCAAATTCGCCGTCGACCGCTTCCGTAGGGAAGGCCACAGCATCGTCACCCTCGGCCTCTCGCCGCTCGCCGACATCAAGGCCAGCGGTTTTTCCGAAAGCGGCTTCTGGCGAACGATGTTCGCCCGCGCCTACGATTCCAAGAGCGTCAACAGCCGTATCTTCAACCTGCAAGGCCAGGCCGCCTTCAAACGCCGCTTCCACGGCGAGGAAGAGCCGACCTACATCGCCTTCAGGAAAGGCTCCGTCATGGAAATGACCGGCCTGCTGCGGCTTTGCAAGGCGGTCTAGGCGTCAGAGTCAGCTTTTCGTTCTTCTCCACCCCCACCCCTAGCCCCTCCCCGCAAGGGGGAGGGGAACTTTGCTGTGCGGCGATGACATCGTCCCCTCCCCCTTGCGGGGAGGGGCTAGGGGTGGGGGTGTTTCAACTGAGATTGCCCTGGGTCGAGCCTAGCGCCGGCAGGCAGTTACCCTCAATGCTTGCCATATCCCCTACCGGGGGATATGGATACGGCATGAGCCATGTCAACGATCCCGAAATCCACAAGCGCCTGCGCCGCGCCGAAGGCCATCTTGCCACTGTCGTGAAGATGGTTGCCGAAGGCCGCGACGGCCTCGTCATCGCCCAGCAGATGCAGGCGGTGATCAAGGCTCTGGAAAAGACCAAGCAGCTCCTAATCATCGATCATATCGACCATCATCTCGGCGCCGGCGATTCCGAGCTTCCCGCCGAGATGAAGGACAAGCTGTCGGTCTTCCGCGAGATCACCAAATATCTGTGAGGATATGCCGATGAGCACCGCCTCGATCGAACGCTTCAAGCATGAGCACGTCTTCCTCGGCGAAGCTCACGACCGTAACGCCCGGCGGACTTTTGCAGTCATTGCGCTGACGGCTGCGATGATGGTCGGCGAGATCGTTGCCGGCTATTTGTTCGGTTCGATGGCGCTGTTGGCCGACGGTTTCCATATGGCGACCCATGCCGGCGCGCTGACCATTGCCGCCGTCGCCTATGCCTATGCCCGCCGCCATGCCCGCGACGAGCGTTTCGCCTTCGGCACCGGCAAGATGGGCGAACTCGCCGGCTATACGAGTGCGGTGGTGCTGGCCGTCGTCGCGCTGATGATCGGCTTTGAGTCCGCGCTGCGGCTGACCGCGCCGGTGCCCATCCGCTTCGACGAGGCGATCACGGTGGCAGCCCTTGGCCTGCTCGTCAACATCGCCAGCGCATGGCTGCTGCACGACGGCGGTCACCACGATCACGGCCACGACCACAATGACGCCCATGCGCACAGCCATGACGATGGCCATCATCACCACCACGGCCACGACGATCACAATCTGCGCGCTGCCTACTTCCATGTTTTGGCCGACGCGCTGACCTCGGTTCTGGCCATCGCCGGCCTGCTCGCCGGGCGCTTCTATGGCTGGCTGTGGATGGATGCGCTGATGGGCATCGTTGGCGCCATCGTCATCGCCCGCTGGTCCTGGAGCCTTCTGCGCGGCTCCGGCGCGGTGCTGCTCGACGCCCGCGCCGATGCATCGCTCGCCGGCAAGGTCCGCTCGATTCTGGAACGCGACGGCGACCGCGTTGCCGATCTGCATCTGTGGCGGGTCGGGCCGGGTCACATGGCATTGATCGTCTCGCTGGTCTCGCCCGCGCCGCAGGCACCGGAACGCTACAAGGCAAAGCTCGCCACCCTGCAGGGCCTGTCGCATGTCACCGTTGAAGTTCACGCGGAATCATTTGCCGGCTAAGCCTTTTTCCGATCCAGCACCGGTCTCCTGCGACACTGCGCCTCTGCGCCATGCGGCCGCTTTGACGGTCTGCGCCGACAGGCCTATTCTCGGTTGCATAAGAAACAGCAGGAGCTTCCTTCATGGACCCGCTCATCCTGTCGCGCATACAGTTTGCTGCGAACATTTCGTTCCACATCCTGTTCCCGACAATCACCATCGCGCTCGGCTGGGTGCTGCTCTTCTTCAAGCTTCGCTACAACGCCACCTCCGACGCCGCCTGGATGCGCGCCTACTTCACCTGGGTGAAGGTGTTCGCGCTTTCCTTCGCGCTCGGCGTCGTCTCGGGCGTCACCATGAGCTTTCAGTTCGGCACCAACTGGCCGGGCTACATGGAAAAGGTCGGCAACATCGCCGGCCCGCTGCTCGCCTATGAGGTGCTGACTGCCTTCTTCCTCGAGGCGGTGTTCCTCGGCATCATGCTGTTCGGCTTCCGCCGCGTCTCCAACAAGGTCCACACGGCAGCCACCTTCCTCGTCGCCTTCGGCACCACCATGTCGGCCTTCTGGATACTGGCGCTGAATTCCTGGATGCAGACGCCCGCCGGTTTCGAGGTCCGCGACGGCGTCGCCTATGCCACCGACTGGTGGGCGATCGTCTTCAACCCGTCCTTCCCCTACCGCCTGATCCACATGCTGCTGGCGTCGGGACTTACGGTGTCCTTCTTCATCGCCGGCCTGTCGGCGCTGCGCTATCTCGCCGGCGACCGCTCGGATTCGATGATGAAGGCGCTGCGCACCGGCGTCTACACCGCCGCCATCCTCATCCCGATCCAGATATTCGCCGGCGACCAGCATGGCCTCAACACGCTGGAGCATCAGCCGCAGAAGATTGCGGCCATGGAAGCCAACTGGAACACCGGCCCCAACGTGCCGCTGGTTCTGTTCGCCATTCCCGACGAGGCGGCGAAGGAAAACAAATACGAGATCACCATTCCCAACGGCGCCAGCCTCATCTTGCGCCACAGCGCCGATGGCGTCGTGCCCGGCCTGAACGACTATGTCGGCAACCATCCGCCGGTGCTGCCGGTGTTCTGGGGCTTCCGCATCATGGTCGGCACGGGCCTCGCCATGCTAGCCATTTCCTGGGCCGCCTCCTGGTATCTCCTGCGCCGCCGCGCGTTGCCCAAGCCGCTCGCCTATCTCATGCTGCCGATGACGCTGTCGGGCTGGCTGGCCACACTCGCCGGCTGGTACACCACGGAAATCGGCCGCCAGCCCTGGCTCGTCACCGGCGTGCTCAAAACCGCCGACGCGCTGGGCCCTGTCCCCGGCAGCCACGTCGCGTTCACACTAGCCGTCTACCTGGCGCTCTATGCGGTGCTGATCGTCGCCTATCTCGGCACGCTGGTGCATCTGGCGCTCAAGGCCGCCAAGGACGGCGATGAATCGCCGCTGCCCGGTGTCCTCAACAAGCCGCTGTCGCAACCCGTGCACGGAACGGAGTGAGATCATGATGTCTAGCTTGGACTGGCCGATAATCCTCCCCCTCATCTTCGCCGGGCTTATGGGGCTGGCGATCCTGATCTATGTCGTGCTCGACGGTTTCGACCTCGGCATCGGCATATTGTTCGCCACCGCCGACGATCACGAGAAGGACACGATGATCGCGGCAATCGGTCCGTTCTGGGATGCCAACGAGACCTGGCTGGTGCTGGCCGTCGGTCTGCTGCTGGTGGCTTTCCCGATGGCCCACGGCACCATCCTGACAGCGCTCTACATTCCCGTCTTCATCCTGCTGTTCGGCCTCATCCTGCGCGGCGTCGCCTTCGATTTCCGCGCCAAGGTGCCGGTCCATCGCAAGGCTCGCTGGAACAGGATCTTCTTCGCCGGCTCGCTCATCGCCTCGCTGGCGCAGGGCTACATGCTCGGCGTCTACGTGCTTGGCCTCGACACCGGCCTTGCAGCCTTCACCTTCGGCGCGCTGGTCGCCGCTTGTCTCGCGGCATCCTATGCGGCAATGGGCGCTGCCTGGCTGATCTACAAGACCGAGGGCGAATTGCAGAAGAAGGCGGTGCGCTGGCTGCGTCGGGCGCTCGTCTTCACCGGGCTCGGCATGGCCGTCATCTCCGCGGCCACCCCGCTGGCCTCGCCGCGCATCTTCGCAAAGTGGTTCTCCATGCCGGACTTCCTTCTGCTGGCGCCGCTGCCGCTGGTCACGCTCGGCCTGTTCGGCGCGCTGTGGTGGCTGTGCGGCCATCTGCCGGACGAGAAGGACCGCTTCAGCCTTGCCCCGTTCATAACGCTGGCGGCAGTCTTCGCGCTCGGTTTCGTCGGGCTGGCCTATTCCTTCTATCCCTACGTCGTGCCCGACAAGCTTACCATCTGGCAGGCGGCCTCCGCCACCGAAAGCCTTGCCATCATCCTCGCCGGCACGCTGGTCGTGCTGCCGGTCATCATCGGCTATTCCTTCTATGCCTACCGGGTTTTCGGCGGCAAGGCGTCGGATTTGACATACGATTGAGCGGGTAGGTTGCCCCTTACGCGGCCCGGCGCGCGGCAAACCTGCCGTCGGGCAGGGCGCTCACATGCCCATAGCGCGCCAGCGAAGTCAGCAACTGCTCGACCCTCTTTTCGATGCGCGCGCCGCCGCGCTTGAAGCCGCGCGCTATCTCGGCGGCACTCATCACGCTACCGCGCTTCATCAGCACCGCTTCAACCGCCAGCACCTGCTCGTCGCGATCGGATGGGAAGGCAGGCAGGCGCATGTCGATGGAAACGACCTTTTCCTCCAGCGCAAGTTCGCCGCTCTTCGTTGGGGCACCCTTGGCAAAACGCGAAATCTGATAAGCCGGCCGCAGCCAGCGCACCTGTCCCGCAGCCTCTTCCCGTAACCGCTCCGCGTTGAGCGCGACGAGCCGCTCCAGGATTTGTCCTTCCGGAAGATCCACCGGCCAGCCATAGGCTTCGGCGGTCAGATGGTCGATCGTCTCATGCAGTTCCCTGATGATCAGCACCAGTCCGCGCGTTTTGACGTCTTCCTCTTTTTCCGTCAGCGGCGCGTTCGCTTTCAGCTTCTCCAGCACATTGTAGAGCCCGGTCAGGGTAAGGTCGGGATGCTCTTCCAGCACCCGCTTGCGTGTCGCATCGAGTTCTTCACCTGCCTGCCGTAGTCCTTCCATCATCGCCTTGGACGATGCTGGAAAAGGAAAGGGATCGAAGCAACGCGATTTGGAATAGCGAGGATCGTTTCCGTAGCCGAGCCAGCCGCCGACGACCGGTGCCCAGATCGTGTGGATCCGGCTTGAGAGGATGGCGAGCGTTCCGGCGTCGTCCGATCCTATATTCACCAGCATATTGTCTGCCCTGATATCGGCCGGCAGGAATGAGAAGATGCGATGCTTGGCGGTTTCGGGCGTTGTTATGAAGCGCTCGATATCGTGGGTAAAGCTCCTGTACATTTCATGGGTCGCGCCGAACCACCACCAGTTGAGCCGCCGGAATTCCATATTGTTGTGGTCCCGTTCGGGTTTCACGCGCTCCAGGACATGCTGATAGACCTCGGGAAATCGGCGCCTGACTTCGTCCGATTGCAATGGATACAGATCTATCACCATGACGTTTCGCGCGGTCTGTGCGATGTCCCGGCCATGGCGGTAGGGACGAATGAATTCTTCCAGGCCATCTCTTCGCCCCAGCCCGAGCAGTTCGGCCTCTGCGCGCGTGATGATGAACCCCGCGCCGTGCAGGACGACGCCTCTTGAAGCCAGTCCGGCATTCGCGGTCAGTTTGGTCGCTTTGGAGACATCGACGCCAACGGTCAGGTTGGAATTCAGGTATCCGGAATTCTTCAGATAGACGATCTCCGGTTCGTCCGTATCAAGCCCGGTTTCCGCCACCACTTCCCAGAGATCTCCGTCCTTCTTCCGGGCTTCGCAGACCGTCATGGCAATCCGCACGGCTGCGCTGTCCTTGGTGGCTTTCGTCCAGGGATGATCGGGAATGGCGAAGACCACGCTGACTGGCGCCTTGGCGTTCAGGTGCCGCTCCATCACGCGCCGCTGAAACACCTGGCTGATCGAATTGGTCGTGACCAGCCCGAAGCGGCGCAGCGGCGTTTCCTTGGCCGCGAGCAGTTCGGCTGCTCGGTCCCACCAATACATGACGAAGTCGGCACTCTCGTTCATGCCGGGATGCGTCGCCCGCAGTGCCGCGGCATAGGCGTCGCCAAGCCGCGAACGCAAATTCTTGCCGCCGATGAATGGAGGATTGCCGACGATGAATTCCGCTGCCGGCCATTCGGGACGGCGCGCATTCGGGCAGGTTTCGATGCAGGTTCCATCCTTCATGACGACCCGGGGCACGGGGTAGCCGTCCCATGTCAGCACCGCGTCGTAACCGTCCTTGCGACCGAAATTGATGTTTCTGAACGCCTTCAGGATCGGCTCGCCGGGATGACCGCTGTTTGTCTTGTAGTGCTGCTGGAGATAGCCGATCCACACCACCAGTTCGGCGATCGCGGCCGCGCGCGGATTGAGTTCCAGCCCGAGAAACTGGTGCGGGTCGACACGCTCGTCCTCCAGCCCCAGGCTCTCCGGCACGCCGAGCCGTGCCAGCATTTCCAGCACTTCGCCTTCCAGTCTCTTCATCAATTCCAGGCTGACATAGAGAAAATTCCCGGTTCCGCAGGCAGGATCCAGCACCCGCGTCTGCCGAAGCTGGCGATGAAACGCTTCTACGATCCTGATCGCCCTCTTGTCGTTTCCCGCATCCTTCTCCGCCTCCGCCTGTTTCAGCGCGGCCTGCCAGTCGGCGCGCAGCGGCTCCATCACCGTCATTTCCACCAGCCGCTGCACATAGGCGCGCGGCGTGTAATGCGCGCCGAGCCGCTTGCGCTCCGTCTTGTCGAGCGCCTGTTCCAGCAGCGTTCCGAAGATCGCGGGGTCGACCTCCGTCCATTTGTGTTTCGACGCCGCCAGCAACTCACCGACCTCCTCGCGATCGAACGGGAAGGCGCGGGCGTTGCGATAGAGATTGCCGTTGAAATGCTTCAGGTGGGTGAGGAAATACGAGAAGTAGCGCTTTTCCTTGTCCGGCTCGTCCATCTTCGACCACAGCTCCTCCAGCAGTGGAACGAGCGAACGCGGCGACTTCAGGCCGTCTTCCAGAAGCCGCGTGAACTCGCCCTTCGGCAGCAGGTCCACATCCTCGGCAAACATGCAGAAGATGCAGCGCATGAGGAAATGCGCAACCTCCTCCGGCGCATGGCTCGCTTCCAGAGAGCGGCTGACTGCGGCCAATCGCTTGGCGATCTCACGCGTCACGCGCGCCGACTCTTTCGCCGGGTCGAGGCTGGCCGGATCGGTCCAGATCTTTGCCAGAAGCTCCCGTGTCTCGGGTTTGCGCAGATCCTCGAGATAGATGCGGAATCCCTTCCGGTCGGGGAACTGGCTGTAGGCGCGGCCCGTGCCGGTGAAGTCGGCGAACACTTCGAAGGCATGTCCGACATCGCAGGTGACGATGAAGGGCGGCGCGGGATGGCTCGCATCGAGCAGGAACACATAGTCTTCGGCCTGCCGCCGCGCATTCTGCATCAGCACATCCCAGTTGCGCCCGGCACCCCGCCGGCCGAGCCGCTCCTGTTCTTCGATCGGCAGCAACAACTGGTCCGGAAGCGCTTTCTTTCCGCCCGGCAGGCGCGACTGCTTGGCTTCGAGAATGAAGCAGCCTTTCTTGTAGAGGTCGATGCGCCTGGTGGCCGCGATGGCATTGCTTTCGCGCCGGCGCACCGCCCGCTCGAAGACATAGTCGTTGAAATCCCGCTCAGTGCCCGCCGGGTCCGGTCGCGTGACGCCGATGATGTCGCAAAGCTCGGAGAGGAACATCTGGTAATTGGCGCGCTCCGCGCCGCCCTCGCGGGCCGTCCATCGTGCGATGAAAGCTTCGATATCCACGCTGCCCCCAGCCCGCGGAAGACGCGCAAGAAATCGCCCACGCCGCGCTGCACGCGCGTCGTCCAGGTCTTGCCCCCGCTCTTGTCAAATGTATTGCTGCTCAGTTAAAGTTGTATTTTTCAGATTTGCAACCAAAAATTGTAATTGGTGGTGAGATTTGCAAAGCCGCTTCGGCACCGCCTGTCGCAATCCGCCACGCTTGTTAACCCCCGCTGCCCCTGCTAAATGCGCGGCCATGACCACACCTTTGTCCCACATCCGCAATTTCTCCATCGTCGCCCATATCGACCATGGCAAATCCACGCTGGCCGACCGGCTGATCCAGTCCACCGGCGGGCTGGAGCTGCGCGACATGAAGGAGCAGGTGCTGGACTCGATGGATATCGAGCGCGAGCGCGGCATCACCATCAAGGCCCAGACCGTTCGCCTCAACTACCGCGCCAACAATGGCGAGGATTACATCCTCAACCTCATCGACACGCCCGGCCATGTCGACTTCGCCTATGAGGTCTCGCGCTCGCTGTCGGCCTGCGAAGGCTCTCTGCTGGTCGTCGACGCTTCCCAGGGCGTGGAGGCGCAGACGCTGGCCAATGTCTACCAGGCCATCGACAACAACCACGAGATCGTCGTGGTCTTGAACAAGATCGACCTGCCCGCCGCCGAGCCCGAGCGCATCAAGGAGCAGGTCGAGGAGGTCATCGGCATCGACGCCAGCCAGGCCGTCTATATCTCGGCCAAGACCGGCCTCGGCATACCGGACGTGCTGGAGGCCATCGTCAACCAGCTGCCGCCGCCGCGCGAGGGCGACATCGACGCGCCGCTGAAGGCGATGCTGGTCGACAGCTGGTACGACACCTATCTCGGCGTTATCGTGCTGGTGCGCATCATCGACGGCAGGCTCAAGAAGGGCCAGACCATCCGCATGATGGAGACCGGCGCAAAATATCTGGTCGAGCGCACCGGCGTCTTCACGCCCAAGATGATCCAGGTCGACGAGCTCGGCCCCGGCGAGTTCGGCTTCATCACCGGCTCGATCAAGGAAGTGGCCGACACCCGCGTCGGCGACACCATCACCGAGGACCGCCGCCCGACCGCGCAGGCGCTGCCCGGCTTCAAGCCGGCCCAGCCGGTGGTGTTCTGCGGCCTGTTCCCGGTCGACGCCGCCGACTTCGAGGATCTGCGCGCCGCCATGGGCAAGCTGCGCCTCAACGACGCCAGCTTCTCGTTTGAAATGGAAACCAGTGCTGCCCTCGGTTTCGGCTTCCGCTGCGGCTTCCTCGGCCTGCTGCATCTCGAAATCATCCAGGAGCGGCTGGAGCGCGAATTCAACCTCGACCTCATCGCCACCGCCCCAAGCGTCGTCTACCGCATGGTCATGAACGACGGCACGATGAAGGAACTGCACAACCCCGCCGACATGCCCGACGTGGTCAAGATCGCCCATATCGAGGAGCCGTGGATACGCGCCACCATCCTCACCCCCGACGACTATCTCGGCGGTATTCTAAAACTGTGCCAGGACAGGCGCGGCGTGCAGGCCGACCTCAGCTATGTCGGCAAGCGCGCCATGCTGGTCTACGACCTGCCGCTCAACGAGGTGGTGTTCGATTTCTACGACCGGCTGAAGTCGATCTCCAAGGGCTATGCCAGCTTCGACTACCACCTCACCGACTACAAGGAAGGCGATCTGGTCAAGATGTCGATCTTGGTCAACGAGGAGCCGGTGGATGCGCTGTCGATGCTGGTCCACCGCACGGCAGCCGAAAAGCGCGGCCGCGTCATGGTCGAGAAGCTGAAGGAACTGATCCCGCAGCACATGTTCAAGATCCCGATCCAGGCCGCCATCGGCGGCAAGGTCATTGCCCGCGAAACCCTCTCGGCGCTACGCAAGGACGTGACCGCCAAATGCTACGGCGGCGACGTCACCCGCAAGCGCAAGCTGCTCGAAAAGCAGAAAGAGGGCAAGAAGCGCATGCGCCAGTTCGGCAAGGTCGACATCCCGCAGGAAGCGTTTATTCAGGCGCTGAAGATGGGGGATAACTAGCACCTCTTCCTTCTCCCCGTCTCTATACGGGGAGAAGGTGGCCCGAAGGGCCGGATGAGGGGCGGCGCCAACGTTGCAGAAGGCAGCGTCCCCACCTCGGCGCCACTCATACCCGCATCATCATCCTCGGGCAGGTTTTTATCGAGACAGACACTTGCTGATCACAGAAATCTGACGCTAGTCGCCGAGAAGGGGCAACGGATGGCAAAGCCCTACGCAACGGTCGTTCTTAGATAATTTTAGCGCTACGCTATTCCGCTATCCATAAGCCTTGTCAGAATAGCTTGAAATGCTAGCCTTTGCATTCGGGGGATGTAATGGCGATTAGAAACCTTACGCTTGGCTCACTTGAGGTTAACCGTGCCAACGACCGGCACGGCGAACTCGAAAACGAGACAGCCGCTATCGCTTGGCTCTTCAATGAGCGCGAGCAGCATATGCGCTTTCTCGCGAAAGATATCGTTGACCGTGGCGAGATTTATGAGTTTCCGCTCGTCTCGCCCGAGAAGGACAAGTTCATCGTCTTTGATGGGAACAGGCGGGTGACGTGTCTGAAGCTCCTTGATGATCCTCGTCGAGCCCCAACGGTCGAGCTCCAAGCGTTCTTCCGTGAGCAACGCGCTCGCTGGACAGGCTCATTTCCCAAAAACTTCCAGTGCCAGGTTGAGTCTGACCGCGACCGGATCGACGAGATACTATTTCGCCGTCATACCGGCACGCAGAATGGTGTTGGTCAGAGCACTTGGGACGACCGGATGAAGGCGACATTTGTCGCTCGTACTGGAAAGGGTAACGGCGCGAGTGTCGCTGACGAAATCGAGAAACGTTTGGCCGACGCGTATCTCTTGCCTTCACGTAGAAAGATTCCTCGCTCCACACTCAATCGCCTGCTTTCAGCGGAGCCGTTCAGGAATCGCGTCGGTATCAGCATGAAAGGCGGCCGATTCGAGTTCACTCACGACAAAGCGACATCCCTTGGCGCGCTGGCTCGGATTGCAAACGATCTTGCGAGCCGAGAGGTAGTTCTTGGCCATATCTGGGATGTCGATGGCAAAGAGGCATATCTTAATAAGCTTGAAAATGAAGGAGTTCTTCCGGGCCCAAGTTACGCAATCACCAAAGATGGCGACACAAAGGCTGCGCCGAGGCCTGTAAAGGCGAAGCCAACGGCTAAGGCCGTGCCGTCCGTCCGCTCAACGCTGATTCCACAGAAGGATTTTGGACTCACATGGCCCGGTCGCCTTCAACGCCACCATCAGATTTGGGAAGAACTTCAGTTCCATCTCGACTTAAGAAAGCATCCAAATGCGGTTTCAGTGCTGCTTCGCGTACTGCTTGAACTCGCCCTAGAGAACTACATCAAAGAAGCCGGCGTCTCGATCCATGACAATGACAAGCTTGCGATACGACTGGAGAAGGCGGCCCTCCATCTTCAGGCCGCTGGCAAGATCGACAACAAGCAGATGGACGTGATCCGAAAGTTCAAACAGGGTGATAAGCTTGTCTCCGCCGACACGCTGAACCGGTACGTCCATTCCCCGAACTTCGCGCCGTCGCCGGAGCATCTCATGTCGATGTGGGACAGCTTGGCAGACGTGATTGTGCTCTGCCTCAAGGCCTAGCTACGTTTTCTTCAGAGTGAGCGATTCCTGCTTCTGGAATTTCGAAAGAGAGAGCCTCTGCCGATCCATCTCAATCAGAAACTCAGCCATGCCGTCGCCATTGAACCAGTAGATGAAATCGACAGAGTTGCGGTCGGGGCTGTCATCGCTGAAGGCTGTGAACCCGTCGAGCAACAGGTCGCGGACGTCGTCATCGCCCTCGAAGTTGAACCACTCTCGTGCATACCAGTATCGAGCAAACCCGGCGTGTAGCGCCCGCTCGTGATGGGACACGCCCCAGAAGGGCTTGAACCCGATCAACGACATGTCAGGCAGCCACGTCTTCGCCGCCTTGAGGCGGTCTTCCGTACGCTTGGTCTTCCCGATCTTGTATCGGCCGTGGCTTTCGATGACGTAGATGAAGCCGGGATCCATACGGTGGATTTGCCAGACCGGCATGACGGTTCCAACGTCCTTGAAGATCATTCTAGGCCGCCCCTCTGCGAGCGAACGGACCCGCGTTGAACCTCGGAGAAAACCGGCCTTCAAATTCCGGATAGAGCATGTGGTAAAGGCGATCGAGTTGTTTCACGACCTTCCTCATGACGCCATTGAACTCCCTTTGAAGTTCAACGAGGCCCTCTCGGAAAAGCCGCTTAATGGGAAGCGGCCGGCCGTTCTGGCCGACGATCCCGTTGAACCGATGTTCGAACAAAGACGCGGTCCGAAATGTCTCGTCATCCGAACTAAACCCTCGTTCAAACCCGTGGTGGAAGCGGCTGTTACGCTCTTTGCGCAAGAGCCCCTGATCGTCGATCATCTCTCCGAGATGGGCCAAAACTTCCTGCGGGACCGATCTCTTTTTCAGGTTCTGTATCGCGCAGGCTTCGAACGTTAGCCCGCACTCGAACACCTCGTTAACGAGAATTATTGCGCAATCGACCACGGAGATGTAGCGCGCTAGGAAAACATCCGCTGATACGGTGAGCCATTCGTAGCGCGAAACGGGAAACTCCTTGAAGCTATTCGGCATTCCGGCCGGCCACAGCATGCCGCCAATCATGTTGAGCGACTCTACCCGTCGCGTCAGCATCGACAGGGCGTAGTTGACATCGTAGGCGTATTTGCAATCGGCGTGCTTCGAAAGCTCCTCGTATGTTTCGAAATGCATGCCGACGATCGAAAGATCGTAAATGCGTCCGACGAACTCATGATCGTCGGATGGCAACACGTATTGCTTGAGAAATCTTGTCGACATTTACAAACCCCATGTGACCTTCCCTTGAAAGGACGCATTAGCCATAACTGCACTACACCATCATAAAATACAGCTTGATAGGAAATAGCGGCCTATCTTACCTGCAGGCAATGAAACCCAACCGCCTCCCCATCCTCCTAGCGTTCGCCATCCTCTCCGCCTGCGCGTCACCGCGCCCGGCGCCTCCGGCCGAGGTGCAGCCGACGGTCGAGCCTCTGCCGCCGGAGATAAAACCTCTAACGCAGGAGCAGGAAGAAGAGATCGGGCAGTAGCCCGAAGCTTGCGAGGGTGGGGATAAAAATCCTCTCACTTTGCGGTTCCCGGCACCTGGCCTGCGCGCCACTCCCGGCCAAGCCCTTGAAATCGCTCGCTCTCCCTCACGGCGACAAAAATAGCGCCGTATTTTTTCAAGAATCTTTTTCCACCCCCCAAACACCGCTCGCATAATGGCGGCTGCTCCTCCTGCGGGAAGGCCGGTCGCGACGGCGGTCTGTGGGGAGGGGCCGGCGCTTCCGGTTCTCCGCAAACGTAGCGGCGGGCCCGGGGAGGTTCCGTCCAAGGGTTCCCCTGCGGGTATTACGGCCCGCGCGTGCTGGACGAGCACATAGACCCCGTCTGCCGAAAGGTTTGCGGGGAGCAGCGGAACGGACGGGAACAGAAATCGCCGGACGGGCGGTCGCGAGATCGCACTAAAACATTCAGATGAGCGATCCCGCGACCGCCCGTCTTCCCGACCTTCCTTTCAAAACTCGGCCATGCGGCGCGAGAGCGCCTTCGCGCGGCCCCATCCCGCTTTCACCCCGAAGGGAGACAAGAAACATGGCAGACGAGAGGAAAGAACCGCGCACGCTCGACAGCCAGCCCGCGCCGCCGCTCGACGGCTATGCGGTCAAGCATAAATATGTGCCGCGTGACTGGAGCCGCTACGACGTCACCGACGTCTACGAATATTTTCCGATCCCGCCGGACGAAGTCGGCCCGCGTTTCAGGATACCGCACCATAAGCGCGATCCGGACCAGACGGACAAGCAGTATGAAGCCTCGCGCCGCTCGACCGAACGGCATTTTCGTGCGCTCGGCGTCTATCTCTACATGTCGCAGAAAGCTGCGACGTATCGCGGCCATTTTCGCGATTGCAAGGTCCGCGCCTGCCGGCGCGCCGGCAAATGCATCTCGCGGCGGCTGGAGGATGACTGGACGATCTTTCCCGGCCCGATGATGCCGCCCTGCTGCGACCGCAAGGACCGCACCGAGCCGGTGCGCGAGATGATCCGGGAAATCACCCCGAAGATCCTGGCCCTGCAGCGGCGCGAGGCCGAGGAGAAAGCGAAGGCCGGTGGGGAGGCGGCAGGCAAGGCGAAAGGCTGAGGCGGGCGTCGTGGCGTAAGAGGAGGTCGCGCCAGCGGCTTTCGCGGGCGGGGTCGATGGGCTAAAGGGCGGTGAAAGCCACCTGCCGGATAGCCCGCCCCATGAATGCCACGCCTGCGCCGTCTCCCCTGTTTCTCGGTATCGACACCGGCGGCACCTACACCGACGCCGTGCTGTGGTCCGAAACGGGGGGAGTGGCTGCCAAGGCCAAGTCGCTGACCACGCGGCACGATCTGGCGGTCGGCATTTCCGGCGCGGTCGATGCGGTGCTGGCGCAGGCGAGCGCCGACCCGGCCGGGATAAAGCTGGTGTCGATGTCGACCACGCTCGCCACCAACGCGCTGGTCGAGGGGCAGGGCGGGCGCGTGGCCTTGGTCATGATCGGCTTTTCCGAGGCCGATCTTGCCCGCGACGGGCTGAAGACGGCGCTTGGCACCGACCCGGTCGTCTTCTGCGGCGGCGGCCACGACGTCCACGGCAATGCGAAGCCGCTGGAGCTCGGCGCGCTGGAGGAGGCGCTGCCGGCACTGGAAAAGTCCGTATCGGGCTTTGCCGTCTGCGCCTATTTCGCCACCCGCAACCCGGCCCATGAGATCGCCGCGCGCGACCTCATCCGCGAAAAGACCGGCCTGCCCGTCACCGCCAGCCACGAGCTGTCCGCAAAACTCGGTGGCCCGCGCCGGGCGCTGACCACGCTGCTCAACGCGCGCCTGATCTCGATGATCGACCGCCTTGTCGCCGCCACCGAAGGCTTTCTCGCCGCGCGCGGTATAAAGGCGCCGCTGATGGTCGTGCGCGGCGACGGCGCCCTGGTCTCGGCCGCCTTCGCCCGCGCCCGTCCGATCGAGACGATCCTGTCGGGGCCGGCGGCAAGCCTCGTCGGCGCCCGCCACATGACCGGGCTCGACAATGCGGTCGTGTCGGACATCGGCGGCACCACGACGGACGTCGCCGTGCTCGACAATGGCCGCCCCAGGCTCGATCCCGAGGGCGCCACCGTCGGCGGTTTCCGCACCATGGTCGAGGCAGTCGCCATGCGGACTTTCGGTCTCGGCGGCGATTCCGAGGTCGCGCTGGAAGACGGCGCGCTCAACCCGCGCATATTGCTCGGCCCCCGCCGCGTCGTGCCGCTGGCGCTCGCCGGCATGGCGCATGGCGAGGCGGTTCTCGGCCAGCTCGAACGCCAGTTGCGCGCTGCCAATCCGGGCCGCATGGACGGACGTTTCGCCGTTCGCACCGGCGTGCCGGAGCGCCTCGCCGCCGGCCTGACGCCGCCGGAAGCGAAGCTGTACGAGGGCATAGGTGCCGTGCCCCTGCCGCTGGATGGCCTGCTGACCTCGAACGCCCAGAACGCCACCTTGAACCGGCTGGTATCGCGCGGGCTTGTTCACATTGTCGGCTTCACCCCGTCTGATGCCGCCCACGTGCTCGGCCGCCAGGCCAATTGGGACGCAAAGGCTGCGCGGCTGGGCGCAGAACTTTTCGCCCGCAAGCGCGACGGTCGCGGCCAGTCGATCGCCAGCTCTCCTGAAGTGATTGCCGAGCGCGTGCTTCTGACGCTCACCCGCAACTCGGCCGAGGTGATCCTCGAGACCGCCTTCGCCGAAGACGGGCTCGATGGCGCCGCCACCGTGGCACACGCGCTGGTGCAGCGCGCCGTCGATGCGCATCCCGGCATCGCCCGGTTCACTGTTGCGCTCGACAGGCCGGTCATCGGCCTCGGCGCCTCCGCGCCGCTGCATTATGCCGGCCTGCCGCCGCTCGTCGGCAATGAATGCGTGGTGCCGGAAGACACCGACGTAGCCAATGCGCTTGGTGCTGTAGTCGGGCAGGTCCGCGTTTCGGTCGAGGCCCGCGTCAGCCAGCCCAAGGAAGGGCTTTTCCGGGTGACGTCAGGCGATCAGGTCCGCGATTTCCTGAATGAGAACGATGCCGTTCTGGCAGCGGAAACCGACATCAGGGCAATCGCCGCCGGCAGGGCGAAGGACGCCGGCACCGACGCCGCCGAAATCGAGATTATCCGCGAATTCCGCACTTCCACCGTGGAAGGCCAGCGCATGTTTATCGAGGCGCAGATCATGGCTGTCGCGACCGGGCGGCCGCGCATTGCGGTGTAAGCGAAAAACTTATTCACACCTACGGTTGCTGCCATATTCTGCAGTGAAGTCGGTTTGTGAAACTTAGGGTGAATTGACCCTGCCATCCCGACATGGTCAAAGGCCGGAAATTGTCGCCCCGGGGCTGGGTATCTGGAGAACAACTATGAGCGATAGGATCGAGGTGTCGGGGCTGCGCATTGCCGGCGAGCTTCATGATTTTGTGGAGCAGGAAGCAATCGCCGGCACCGGTGTCGATCCCGCAGCCTTCTGGTCCGGCTTTTCGGCGATAGTCCATGATCTCGCGCCAAAGAACAGGGCGCTCCTGACCAAGCGCGACGAGATTCAGGAACAGATCGACGCCTGGTATCGCGACAATGGCGCGCCTGTCGATATGGCGGCCTATCAGGCTTTCCTGAAGGAAATCGGCTATCTCGTCCCGGAAGGCCCGGCGTTTCAGGTGTCGACGGAAAATGTCGATCCCGAGATCGCGGTGGTCGCGGGGCCGCAGCTTGTCGTGCCGGTCATGAATGCGCGCTACGCGCTCAACGCCGCCAATGCGCGCTGGGGTTCGCTCTACGATGCGCTCTACGGCACCGACGCCATCCCGGAAGCTGATGGCGCAGAGAAGGGCAAGGGCTACAATCCGGTTCGCGGCGCAAAGGTCATTGCATGGGGCAGGGCGTTTCTCGACGCTTCCGTGCCGTTGAAATCCGGATCATGGACGGATGCCGGCGCTCTTGCCGTCAAGGACGGGAAACTCGCCGTCGGAACGGGCGAACTTGCCGATCCGTCGCAGTTTGCCGGCTATCGCGGTGAAGCGGGCGCCCCGTCGGCTGTCCTGCTGCGGCAGAACGGGCTCCATATCGAGATCGTCATCGACCGCAGCCACCAGATCGGCAAGACCGATGCTGCCGGCGTTGCCGATCTCGTTCTGGAATCGGCGCTGACGACGATCCAGGATTGCGAAGATTCCGTTGCCGCCGTCGATGCCGAGGACAAGGTCGTGGTCTACCGCAACTGGCTCGGCCTGATGAAAGGCGATCTCGCCGAGGAAATCGAAAAGGGCGGCAAGACCTTTACCCGCAAGCTCAACCCGGATCGCACCTACACCGCGCCTGATGGCGGCGAAGTCACGCTGCCCGGCCGCTCGCTGATGCTGGTGCGCAATGTCGGCCACCTCATGACCAATCCGGCCATTCTTGATCGCGATGGCAACGAGGTGCCGGAAGGCATCATGGACGCGGCGATCACGGCGCTGATCGCGCTCCACGACGTCGGCCCGAACGGCGTGCGGAAAAATTCGCGCGCGGGTTCGATGTACGTGGTCAAGCCGAAGATGCATGGGCCGGAAGAGGTCGCCTTTGCCGTCGAGATTTTCGACCGTGTCGAAGATCTGCTCGGCATGAAGCGCAATACCATCAAGATGGGCATCATGGACGAGGAACGCCGCACCACCGTCAACCTCAAGGAATGCATCCGCGCCGCCCGCGAACGCGTCGTCTTCATCAACACTGGTTTCCTCGACCGCACCGGCGACGAGATCCATACCTCGATGGAAGCCGGTCCGATGATCCGTAAGGGCGACATGAAGCAGGCGCCGTGGATTTCCGCCTATGAGGCGTGGAACGTCGACACCGGGCTTGAATGCGGCCTTTCCGGCCATGCCCAGATCGGCAAGGGCATGTGGGCCATGCCCGATTTGATGGCGGCGATGCTGGAGCAGAAGATCGCCCACCCCAGGGCTGGCGCCAACACCGCCTGGGTGCCGTCGCCGACGGCTGCAACGCTGCATGCCACGCACTATCACAAGGTCAATGTGCAGGAAGTGCAGGCCGGCCTGAAGAGCCGTGCCAAGGCCAGGCTGGACGATATCCTGTCGGTGCCGGTCGCAGTGCGCCCAAACTGGACGCCGGAGGAAGTCCAGCATGAACTCGACAACAACGCTCAGGGCATTCTCGGCTATGTCGTGCGCTGGATCGACCAGGGCGTCGGCTGCTCGAAGGTCCCGGACATCAACGATGTCGGCCTGATGGAAGATCGCGCCACGCTGCGCATTTCTTCGCAGCACATCGCCAACTGGCTGCATCATGGCGTCTGCACCGACACGCAGGTGATGGAAACCATGAAGCGCATGGCCGGCATCGTCGATCGCCAGAATGCCGCCGACCCGCTCTATCGTCCGATGGCGCCCGACTTCGAAAATTCCATCGCCTTCCTCGCCGCCTGCGACCTGGTGTTCCAGGGCCGCGCCCAGCCCAACGGCTACACCGAACCGGTGCTGCATGCACGTCGGCTCGAGCTGAAGGCGCGGGACCGGGCGGGCAATTAATTTGACCATTGCGCTTGCCCACCCCCCTCTGCCCTGCCGGACGCCCTGGCCCGAGCCACGGGTCTCGGCCCGTCCTTTGGACCCCCCTCAAGGGGGGAGATCACGCTTTCATCGGCGACCGATCTCAGCCGCTGACCTTGCAGAACGAATGCGGCAGAGCGGCCAGCCAATCTCCCCCCTTGAGGGGGAGATGCCCGGCAGGGCAGAGGGGGGTGGTCGTCGCGAGGCTGGTCAATTCCCGATATGGTTCGGCTTTCAGGATGCCAGCGTCCAATGAACCTCCTCGCCATCGACTGCTCCGCCAGCCTGTGCGCCGCCTGCGTCTACGACGCAACTGCGGGCAGGGAACTTGGCCGCAAGGTACTCGATCTCGGCAAGGGCCATGCCGAGCATCTCATGGCGGTGATCGATGAGGCGTTGAATGCCGCAGGCATGGCGTTTTCTGACCTTGGCAGGATTGCCGTTTCCATCGGTCCGGGCTCGTTCACTGGGGTGCGTGTCGGCGTCTCTGCAGCCCGCGGGCTTGCATTGGCGCTCAACATTCCGGCGGTCGGCGTGACCACGTTGGAGACGCTTGCCGCCGAGACACGCGACCAGCTCGGCGCCCGCAATGTGCTTGCCGCTCTCGATGGCGGGCGCGGCGAAATCCAGGCGGCGGTCTATGACGCCGCCGGTGCTGTGCTCTTTGCGCCTGCCGTCATCGATTTGAACCACGCAACAGAACTGGCGGCGCAGTTTTCGCCGGCGCTCGCCGGCACGGCGGCGCAGATGATTGCCGCGGCAATGCCGGCGCATGAATTCGGCCTTGGCCCGCTGGCGACAACCGCCGATATTGCCGTCTACGCGCGGCTCGCCGCGGCCAAGGAACCGGGCGAAAAGCCAAAGCCGCTTTATCTGCGCGAGCCGGACGCCAAGCCACAGGCGGGTTTTATTCTCCCGAGGAGCAGTTGATGCGTATACCCTTCCTGCATTCGCGGCCGCGTGACTATTCGCTGGAGCCGCTTGCGGGCAAGGATGCAGACGCCGTCGCCCTTATTCATCACGAGGATTTCGTCCGCCCCTGGAGCGGTGGCGAATTTGCCGATCTTCTGTCGCAAAATACGGTCTTCGGCTTTGCGGCGCGCGAGGTCGGCCGGGGCAAGGCACCGCCTGTCGGCTTCGTGCTGGCGCGGCTGGTCGCGGGCGAGGGCGAAATCCTCACCGTCGCCGTCGCCCGCACGCACCGTCGGCAGGGACTTGGCTGGCGGCTGATGGATGCGGTGCTGCGCGAATTGCACGGCCAGCGCGCGGATGCACTTTTCCTCGAAGTCGACGAGATGAATGTCGCAGCGATCGCGCTCTATCGCCGCCTCGGCTTCATCCAGGTCGGCAAGCGCCCCGGCTACTACAAAACCGGCGATGCCGGCACGTCCAGCGCGCTCGTCATGCGCCGCGATCTTCGTTAGCCGTCACATGCAGGCTGATGAGGGAAGATTTGGAGCGGTGATCGGCTGGATCCGGACAGGTCTTGCGCTTCTGCTTGTGGCTGTCGCCACGGTCATTCTCGTGCCGTTGCAGCTATTCGCCCGGAAGACCGGGCTTTGGGGCGAGCATGTCATCCTGCGCCTGTGGCACAAAATTATCCTGTCCGCGCTCGGCATTCGCGTTCATGCGCATGGTGCGATGTCGCAAAAGCGCCCGCTGCTGGTAGCGTCGAACCACATTTCGTGGACCGACATCATGGCGCTGGGATCGTTCAACGACCTTGCCTTCATCGCCAAGTCGGACATGGCCGGCTGGCCGCTGATCGGCGGGCTGTCGCGGCTCCAGCGTACGGTCTTCATCGAGCGCGAACAGCGGCGCAAGTCGGGCGAACAGGCGAGCGAGATCGCCAGCCGCATGGCCGCCGGCGACGCCATGGTGCTGTTTGCCGAAGGCAGCACGGGCGACGGCAATCTGCTGTTGCCATTCAAGAGCACGCTGTTCGGCGCCGCCGAGATGGCGCTTCGCGAAGGTGGCGTCGAGACGGTTTTCATCCAGCCGGTTGCGATCGCCTATACGCGTCTTCATGGCCTGCCGATGGGGCGCCAGCACCGCACGATCGCGGCATGGATCGGCGACATGGATCTGGTGCCGCATATGAAGGAATTGCTTGCCGAAGGCGGCATCGATGTCGAGATTCATTTCGGCGATCCGCTGGAGTTTTCGGCGGGCACCAGCCGCAAGGAGACGGCCCGAAAGGTGGAGAAGCAGGTGCACGCGATGATGCAGGCGGCGCTGCGCAATCCGCGCGGCGGATCGTGAACAAGAATCGTCTGTTTTTTGACACCGAAAAGCGCTAGAAGCCGCCCAATGGAACTGAACGAGATTTCTAAGGACACGGCAGAAATTGCCGTCGCGTCGACCGGCCCGGCCAAGAAGGTCTTCCTCAAGACCTATGGCTGCCAGATGAACGTCTACGATTCGCAGCGCATGTCCGATGCGCTTGCCGCCGACGGCTATGTCGCGACCGACGCCATCGATGATGCCGATCTGGTGCTGCTCAACACCTGCCATATTCGCGAGAAGGCTGCCGAAAAGGTCTATTCCGAGCTCGGCCGCATGCGCGATATGAAGGCGGAGCGGGCAAAGGTTGGCCGTGAAATGGTCATCGGCGTTGCCGGTTGCGTCGCGCAGGCCGAGGGCCGCGAGATCATCCGCCGCTCGCCGGCCGTCGATCTGGTCATCGGCCCGCAGACCTATCATCGCCTGCCCGAAGCGCTGAGGAAGGTTCGCGGCGGCGAGAAGGTCGTCGAGACGGACTACGCGCTGGAAGACAAGTTCGACCACCTGCCGCAGCCGAAGCGCGCCGACGTCATCAGCCGCGGCGTCACCGCGTTCCTGACGGTGCAGGAAGGCTGCGACAAGTTCTGCACCTTCTGCGTGGTGCCCTATACGCGCGGCTCGGAAGTATCGCGCTCGGTCGCGCAGATCGTCGCCGAGGCCGAAAAGCTGGCCGAGGCCGGCGTGCGCGAGGTGACGCTGCTCGGCCAGAACGTCAATGCCTGGCACGGTGTCGGCCCTGATGGCAACGAATGGGGCCTTGGCCGCCTGCTGTTCCGGCTGGCCGAAATTCCGGGGCTGGCGCGGCTGCGCTACACCACCAGCCACCCGCGCGACATGGACGACGAGCTGATCGCCGCCCATCGCGACCTGCCCTCGCTGATGCCCTATCTGCATCTGCCGGTTCAGTCCGGCTCGGATCGCATCCTGAAGGCGATGAACCGCAAGCATACGGCGGCGGATTATCTGCGGCTGATCGAGCGCATCAGGACTGTGCGTCCCGATATCGCCATGTCGGGCGACTTCATCGTCGGCTTTCCCGGTGAGACCGATGCCGATTTCGAGGCGACGATGGAACTGGTGCGCGCGGTCGATTACGCGTTGGCGTTTTCGTTCAAATATTCGCCACGTCCCGGCACACCGGGCGCAGACATGAAGAACCATGTCGCTGAAAACGTTAAGGACGAACGGCTCCAGCGCCTGCAGGCGCTCCTGCTCGATCAGCAGCGCGCATTCGGCACCAGCCTCGTCGGCAAGACCGTCGAAGTGCTGATCGAGAAGCCCGGCAGACAGGCCGGACAGATCGTCGGTCGATCACCTTGGCTGCAGCCCGTTATTCTTGATGAAACTGCCGGCGAAATCGGTGACATTATCAGGGCACGAATCACTGGAACGGGCCACGCCAGCCTGTTCGCCGAACGAGCCTGACGGCTTCGGCAGATGAGGAGAGACGTTTGAACGCCACGACTGACCTGAAGAACGTGCCCTCCGGGGCCTCGGACATGGCGCACATCGTACTGACCTTCGACAACAACAAGCTGGCCAGCGCGCTGTACGGGCAATTCGACGAGAATCTGGCCCGGCTGGAGCAGAAGCTCGGCGTCGACATCAATTCGCGCGGCAACCAGCTGCAGATCAAGGGAAGTGCGACCGCAGCCGAGCAGGCCCGCCGGGCGCTCGACCATTTGTACGGCATTCTGCAGAAGGGTGGCGAGATCGCCCAATCGGATGTCGATGGCGCGGTCAGGATGGCGATCGCCGCCGACGACCAGCTGACGCTGCCGACGCTGGAGCGCAAGGGCAAGGTTGCCGCTGCGCAGATCTCCACGCGCAAGCGCACCATTTATGCCCGCACGCTCAACCAGGACGCCTATATGCGGGCACTGGAGCGCTCGGAACTCGTTTTCGGCATCGGCCCTGCCGGCACCGGCAAGACCTATCTGGCCGTTGCGCACGCCGCCATGCTGCTTGAACGCGGCATGGTCGAGCGCATCATCCTGTCGCGGCCGGCGGTCGAAGCCGGCGAGCGGCTCGGCTTCCTGCCGGGCGACATGAAGGAAAAGGTCGATCCCTATCTGCGTCCCCTCTATGACGCGCTCTACGACATGATGCCGGCCGACAAGGTCGAGCGCGCCATCGCCGCCGAGGTCATCGAGATCGCGCCGCTGGCCTTCATGCGTGGCCGCACGCTGGCGCATGCCGCCGTGATCCTCGACGAGGCCCAGAACACGACGTCGATGCAGATGAAGATGTTCCTGACGCGTCTTGGCGAGAATTCGCGCATGATCATTACCGGCGACCCGACGCAGATCGATCTGCCGCCGAACACCAAATCCGGTCTGGTCGAGGCGCTTCGCATTCTCGACGGGGTTCCGGGTGCGGTCACGGTGCGTTTCAACGACGCCGACGTGGTCAGGCATCCGCTGGTCGCCGAAATCGTCCGTGCCTATGATCGCGACGGCAAGATCGCGCAGGGTCTGGGCTCTTCGGAAAGCTGATTGGCCAAGATTTCGCGATGAAAAAAGCTGCCGAGCGCGGCTCTGAGCCGCTTCCTGTCGAGATCGATGTCATGATCGAGGCCGGCGACTGGCCGGCTCAAGGGCAGCTGGAGGCGCTGGCCCACGATGCTGTGGCCGCAGCCCTTGCCGAGACGGGCGATACGGCACCCGACGGTACCGAACTCAGCCTGGTCTTTTCCGACGACGCCCAGATCCGGACCTTGAATGCCCAATGGCGCGACAAGGACAAGCCGACCAACGTCCTGTCGTTTCCGGCGTTCCCGTTCGAGCGCGGCGCGCCGCTTCCGCCCTTGCTTGGCGACATAATCCTTGCTGCCGAGACCGTCGCGCGGGAAGCAGGACTGGAAGCCAAGCCGCTCGATCATCATATTACCCATCTCGTTATCCATGGCTTCCTGCATCTGCTGGGCTACGATCACGAGACCGACGCGGAGGCGGAAGAAATGGAGGCCGTGGAGCGCCGTGCGCTCGCAAGGCTTGCCATTCCCGATCCCTACGCGTAACAGGAAGTGACAACCAACCGGACGATGATGAACGAGAACCCAGAGACTGCCGCCAAGACTGATGCCGGCAGCGGCCAAGCGGCCAACGAAAACACCGAAGACGGTCCTAGTCACAGTTCGGCGTCTTCCGGTGCGGCGACCGAACCTTCCCATGAACGGCCTTCGCTGTTGGAGCGTCTTGCCGGCCTGTTTCGGTCGCGCAATGGGTCGAGCCTCCGCGATGATCTGACGGACGCTCTCGCCGAGAGCACGACGGATGCAGAGTCGTTCTCGCCCGGCGAACGGGCGATGCTCAACAACATCCTGCGCCTGCGCGAAGTGCGCGTCGAAGACGTGATGATCCCCCGCGCCGATGTCGAAGCGGTGGAGATCACCACGACGCTCGGCGATCTCATGGCGGTGTTCGAACAGTCCGGCCATTCGCGCATGCCGGTCTATTCCGAAACGCTCGATGATCCGCGCGGCATGGTGCACATTCGTGATGTTCTTGCGCACATAACGAAGCTCGCGCGAACGAAGAAAGGCCGACAGTCGAAGAAGCCGCCCGCCGGTGGCGCGGCGCTGGATTTCGCCAATGTCGACCTGACACGCACCATCGGCGACCTCAATCTCATCCGAACCGTGCTTTTCGTGCCGCCATCCATGCTCGCCTCCGACCTGATGGCGCGCATGCAGGCGGCCCGCACGCAGATGGCGTTGGTCATCGACGAATATGGCGGTACCGATGGTCTGGTTTCGCTTGAAGACATCGTGGAGATGGTCGTCGGCGACATCGAAGACGAGCACGACGATGATGAGCCGCTGATCACCCAGACCGGCGACGGTGTCTTCGTCGTCGATGCCAAGGCCGAGATCGACGACGTTGCCAAGATGATCGGCGAGGATTTCGCCGCCGGCGAACATGGCGAATATGTCGACACGATCGGCGGCATGATTTTCAACACGCTCGGCCGCGTGCCGGCGCGCGGCGAAGTCGTGCAGGCCATCCCCGGGTTCGAATTCCATGTGCTCGATGCCGATCCGCGGCGCGTGAAGCGGGTGCGTATCGTCGAAACGCAGAAGAGCGAACGCCGCCGCCGCTCAGCGCGGGCGGAGCAGGTCTGATCGCCGGCGTTTGGAACGAACATCGCTTGCTGATAAACCTTGTCGCGTGATTCGAGTGACGAGGGGCAGCCTATGGAGCGCCTTGCAGGGCGGGTAATTCTGCTGTGGGGCTGGCGGCGGGCGATCACGGCTTTTCTGGCCGGCGCGCTCGCAGTTCTCTCTCAGGCCCCGTACGATTTCTTCGCAGTCTGTTTCGTTTCCTTTCCGGTTCTGGTCTGGTTGCTCGACGGTGCCACTGTGGCATCGCAGCGTGGATTTCTGCGGCGGCTCATACCGGCATTTGCCACCGGATGGTGGTTCGGCTTCGGTTATTTCCTGGCTGGGTTGTGGTGGATTGGCGGCGCCATGCTGGTGGAGGCCGACAGCTTCGCCTGGGCCCTTCCTTTCGCCGTGGTAGGCATTCCGCTGATCCTCGCCTTTTTTTATGGTTTTGCCTGCGCCGCCGCCCGCCTGTTCTGGAGCAACGGTCTGGGGCGCATCGCAGCCCTTGCCTTCGGTTTCGGCCTGGCCGAATGGCTCAGGACCTTCCTTTTCACGGGCTTCCCCTGGAACGCCATCGGCTATGCGGCGACCCCGGTTCCTCTGATGATGCAGAGCGTGTCGGTCACCGGCATGATCGGCATGAACACGCTTGCCGTGTTCGTCTTCGCCATGCCGGCGCTTCTTGCTGCGCGTCAACATCGCCGGCTGGGGCTCTCCCTCGCAGCCGTCCTTGCCCTTGCACATGTCGGTTTCGGCTATGTTCGGCTGGCAGCCCCCGTCAAGCCGGATGGACGCAGCCTCGCGGTGCGTGTCGTTCAGCCCAACATCGACATGACCGAGAAATGGGACGCGAGCGTGCGCGACCGAATTTTCCGCACGCTCCTCGATTTATCGGCCGAAGCGCCCCAGAAGGACGAACCCAAGCCGCAATTGATCCTGTGGCCCGAAACCTCGGTGCCGTTTTTCTTCACTGACCGCCCGGACGCCCTGACGGCGCTTGGTGCTCTTTTGGATGAAGGGCAGATGCTGATCGCCGGCGCGATGCGCGAGGAGGGCGGAAACTCCACCAAAGGTGATGCGCGCTACTACAATTCGGTAGTTGCCATCAATGCTTCGGGTGAAATCGTCGACGCCGTAGACAAAGTGCATCTTGTCCCTTTTGGGGAGTACATGCCTTTTGCCGATTTGCTGGCCCGGTTTGGCCTCGATCAGATCGTCGCGGGACCGATGAACCTGGCGCCCGGTATAGAGCGTCACGCAATCACCGTGCCTTCGGGCATCCGGGCTCTTCCATTTATATGTTACGAAATTATATTTCCTGAATTGGTGGCGGTTGACGCTACGTCAACGGACATTATTGTGAACGTCACAAATGATGCCTGGTTCGGCGATACGCCGGGTCCTTACCAGCATTTCCGGCAAGCGCAGCTTCGTGCCGTTGAGGCGGGGCTACCTGTCGTTCGTGCCGCCAACACGGGGGTTTCGGGGGTGATCGACCAGCGTGGCCGCATAATTGACGCATTGGCGATGAATACGCGCGGCGTAGTCGACGCGACCATATCGTTGGGTCGCTACGACAAATTAACGCTCGGATATGCCGGTATTAACGGTTTGGTTATCCTGTTCGCCTTTGGAGCATTAGGCCTTGGAATGGGGATGGGACAAAAGCTCCGGTCGAATTGACAGCCGGTATATTAGAGATTCATAGTGCGCCCGCCTCAATGTAAGTGGAATGATGGGCGATTGAATTGGGGACAATCACTACATTGTCGTGATAAAATCAAATAGAAGAAGCCGGTTAATCGGCGAGGAAAAAATGATCGACAAGGAAAATAAGAAGAAGCCGAACCCGACAGACATATATGTCGGAAGCAGAATTCGCCTGCGTCGGAACATGTTGGGAATGAGTCAGGAAAACTTGGGTGAAAAGCTCGGGATTACCTTTCAGCAAATACAGAAGTACGAGAAGGGAACGAATAGAGTCGGTGCCAGCAGGCTTCAGGCCATATCTACTATCCTTGGCGTGCCCGTTTCCTTTTTCTTCGAAGATTTCGTGAGCCAGGATACTGCTGGAGGCAAAGGTTTTGGCGAAGAGTCGTCAGCAACTTTCGCCCTCGATTTCGTGACCAGTCCCGAGGGTTTGCAGCTCAACCGGGCTTTCTTCAAGATCGGTGACGCCAAGGTGCGTCGCAAGATCATCGATCTGGTAAAGGTGCTGGCGGCCGATGAGGAAAGCTAGGCGACCTTTCTAGGTCGCCAATTCCAAAAAGGCCTTGCGCCACGCAAAATGTCTGCTTGACGGGCTCTGTGCGGCTTCGGTAACACGTGTGCCGCCAGAACGCGGCATTCTGCCGTTCGTTTCTTTCAAGAGGGGACACCCGTGACGCGGCAGAATTATCTCTTTACAAGCGAATCCGTTTCCGAAGGCCATCCGGACAAGGTCTGCGATCGCATTTCCGACGAAATCGTCGATCTGGTTTATCGCGAAGCAGCGAAGAAAAACGGCAATGGCGAGGCGCAGATGGACGCATGGGAAGTGCGCGTCGCATGCGAGACGCTGGCCACTACCAATCGCGTCGTCATCGCCGGTGAGGTCCGTGTGCCCAAGTCGCTGCTGAAGCAGGACAAGAACGGCAACATCCTGGAAGACGCCAGGGAATTCCCGATCATCAACCCGTCCAAGTTCAAGTCCGCCGCGCGCAAGGCGATCAGGGCGATCGGCTACGAGCAGGACGGCTTCCACTGGAAGAAGGCGAAGATCGACATCCTGCTGCATGGCCAGTCGGCCGATATCGCGCAAGGCGTCGACAACGCCGCCGACAAGCAGGGCGAGGAAGGCGCGGGCGACCAGGGCATCATGTTCGGCTACGCCTGCAACGAGACGCCGGACCTCATGCCGGCGCCGCTCTACTACAGCCACAAGATCCTCGAACTGCTGGCCGCTGCCCGCCACAAGGGCGAAGGCGATGCCGGCAAGCTCGGCCCGGACGCCAAGAGCCAGGTGACCGTGCGCTACATCGACGGCAAGCCCGCCGAAGTGACCCAGATCGTACTCTCGACCCAGCATCTCGATGCAAGCTGGGATTCCAAGAAGGTGCGCAAGGTCGTCGAGCCTTACATCATCGAGGCGCTCGGCTCGCTCAAGATCGCGGACGATTGCAACTGGTACATCAACCCGACCGGCAAGTTCGTGATCGGCGGACCCGATGGCGACGCCGGCCTGACAGGACGCAAGATCATCGTCGACACCTATGGCGGTGCGGCGCCTCATGGCGGCGGCGCGTTCTCCGGCAAGGATACGACCAAGGTCGACCGCTCGGCAGCCTATGCCGCGCGCTATCTCGCCAAGAACGTCGTGGCGGCCAAGCTGGCCGATCGCTGCACGATCCAGCTTTCCTACGCCATCGGCGTGGCGCAGCCGCTGTCGGTCTATGTCGACCTGCACGGCACCGGAAAGGTCAGCGAAGACGTGGTGGAAGCCGCCTTGCGCAATGTGATGGACCTGTCTCCGTCGGGCATCCGCAAGCATCTCGACCTGAACAAGCCGATCTACGCACGCACGGCCGCCTACGGTCACTTCGGCCGCAAGGCCGGCCGCGACGGGTCCTTCTCCTGGGAGAAGACCGACCTCGTCAAGGCGCTCAAGGAGGCGGTCGCGGCCTGATCGTCAGGGGTGATGTTGCTATGAACGCCGAAGCAAGGCGCAGCCGTTCGACCGAAGCTTTTTTCGGTCGGCGGCATGGCAAGACCATGAGTCCGTACCAGGCCGCGTCTCTTGAGGCAGGCCTGGAGAAACACCGGCTCGATCTGGCCGAGATGGCGCCTGCCGATCTGCGCCAGTTGTTTCCCGTGCCGGTTGCCGACGTGCGTCTGGAAATCGGCTTCGGCGGCGGCGAGCATCTCCACCACATCGCCTCGCTCCACCCCGATACCGGCTTCATCGGCGTTGAACCCTTCGTCAACGGCATGGCCCGTCTGATGACGTCGCTGGCCGAAAAGCCGCTCGCCAATCTGCGCGTCTATGACGACGACGCGACGCGCGTGCTCGACTGGCTACCCGAAGCATCGCTGTCCGGCATCGACCTGCTTTATCCAGATCCCTGGCCGAAAAAGAAGCACTGGAAGCGGCGCTTTGTCAGCCAGGCCAATCTCGACCGTTTCGCGCGGGTGCTGAAAAGCGGCGCGAAATTCCGCTTTGCATCGGACATCGACACCTATGTGAACTGGACGCTGTTGCATTGCCGCGCCCACACGGCGTTCGAATGGCAGGCGAGCACGGCGGACGATTGGCATCAGCCCTATGATGGCTGGATACGCACCCGCTACGAGGCAAAGGCGGTTCGTGAAGGTCGCCGTCCAGCCTACATGACGTTCATCAGGGTCTGATTCCCACTATCCCTTCATCGACATCCCGGTTTCAGGGAACCTGACCCGCGCGCGCAACCCGCTCCCGCCGGGAGCCGCGAGCAGCGAAAGCTCACCTCCGAAAAGCCCGGCGATCTCCTCCACGATCGGCAAACCAAGACCTGTGCCTGGTTTCGAGCCGTCGCCGCCGCGCGAAAAGCGCTTTCGCACCGTCTCGATCTGCTCGACTGAGAGGCCGGGACCGTTGTCTTCGACTTCGAGGATGACGCCGTCATCCCTCAGCACGCGTGCCGTCACCATCGCGCCCGAGCCGGCATAGGCTATGGCGTTCTCGATGAGGTTTCCGATCAACTCGCCCAGCAGCAGCGGCTCGCCCCGGATGACCAGCGCTTCGTCGCCTTCGAAACCGAGGTCGATCCCGGCCGTTTGAGCCTTCGGGATACGATCGGCGGTGCAACCTTGCGCGAGCGCGGTGAGATCGACGGCAACAAGATCCTTGAGACGCTGGGATGCCGCCTCGTCGATCTTCGCCATCAGAAGCAACTGGGCAAGCATTCGCTCGGCATGGGCAACCGCCTCGTCTCCGGTCGCCGCTGCCGCCCGAGCCTGATCGAGCGAGTTTGCCCGCGATGCCAGAGCCAACTGTGTCCTGATAATCGTCAGCGGCGTGCGCAACTGATGGCTGGCGTTGCCGGTGAAATGCCGCAGCGCATCGAGCGCAGAGGCCAGCCGGACCATGAAGGAATTAACGGAATCGACAAGCCCCCGCACCTCGTTGGGCACCGATTGCTCGATAGGGCGAAGATCGTCCGGGCTGCGCTCGGTGATGGCTTCGCGGAGCCGGTAGAGCGGCCGCAGTGAGGCGGTGACGGCAAACCAGACGATGATGGCCGCCCCCGCAATAAGGATCGCCAAGCGCAGCGCCGAGCGCAGCAGGATCGTCTCGGTCAACCGCGTGCGGGCGATGGTGGTTTCGGCAACCGTTACGACGAAGGGGACGGAGTTCACGCCGGTCGAGGCCGAGCGGGCCAACACAGCAAGCCGGATTGGCTCGCCGCGAAATTCAGCGTCAGCGTAGACGGCCCGCTCGGGCACGGAAACGGCGACCGTCGGCAGTGATTGGTAACCGGTGATGAACGTGCCCGGCGGTCCCTCGACCCGGTAGAACACCCGGTCCTGCGCCGCCGATGTCAGCATTTCTAGCGCGACATAGGGGATGTCGACCTCCAGCGTACCGTCTTCCGCCACGACGACGCGCTCGGCAATGGCCAGCGCCGAGCCTGCAAGCACGCGGTCGGAAACGGCATTGGCGGTCTGCACAGCTTCGCCATAGGTGTCGACCAGCGCAATCAGGCCGATGGCGATCAGCGGCAGCAGCAGCCAGAGAAGAAGCCTACGACGCAGCGAATAGGTCGAGACGCCAGCCATCAGGAGCTTTGCGTCTTTTCGAGGTAGTAGCCGATGCCGCGCGCGGTGCGCACCGTCAGCCCGTGCGGCGCCAGGCGCTTGCGCAATCGGCTGACATATTGCTCGATGGCATTGGCGCTCAGATCGTCGTCGAAGCCGGCGAGCGACTCGATGATGGATTGTTTGGTGACGACCTTGCCGGCGCGCAGGAACAGCGTCTCCAGCAGGCTGATTTCGCGCGCCGGCAGGTCGAGCGATATCCCGCCGGCTGAAAAGCTGCGCGAATTCTGGTCGAAGGAAACGTCGCCAAAGGCGATTGTGGCGGCCTTCAAGCCTGCTTGCCGGCGCAGCAGCACACGTACGCGCGCCTCCAGTTCTCCGACATCGAACGGCTTGATCATGTAGTCGTCGGCGCCGAGATTGAGGCCCTTGACCCTGTCCTCGAAGGCGCTGCGCGCAGTCAGGATCAGCACGCTTGCGTTGTTCTGGCGCGCCCGCATGGTGCGCAGCACGTCGAGGCCGTCCATTTCCGGCAGGTTGAGGTCAAGGACGACCACATCGAAGCGCTCGGTCGCAAGCACGGCGACTGCCGAGGCGCCATCGCCGACGATATCCACGGCATAGCCACTGCCGCGCAATACGGCGGCGAGTCCATTTGCCAGCGTGACGTTGTCCTCCACCACCAGTATGCGCACGAAATCCTCATTTTTCCTGGCACCCTAGAACGGGGGCGAGAGCTTGTGAACACATTGAGCCTGTTGCATGGTCGCCAGATCATGCGGCTGCTTGCATTCCTCATTGTTCTGCTCACTGCGGCTTTCCCTGCCGGGGCGCAAGAGGTGCTTTTCCCGGCCCTGGACGGCAACGCGCGCGCGCGCACGCTCATCGTCTACTCCTCGCTGGATAAGCCGCTGGTCGAACCGATGATCGCCGGTTTCCAGAAGGCCAATCCGGGCGTCGCGGTCCGCTACGAGGATATGCTGACCTCCGACATCTACGATCGCATCGTGCGCGAGACCGATGCCGGACAAAAAACCGCCGACATGGCGTTTTCGTCGGCCATGGATCTGCAGGTAAAGCTTGCCAATGACGGCTATGCACAGCAAAGCGATCTTCCCTCGAGCGAGCGCTGGCCGCGCTGGGCGAACTGGCGCAACACTGCCTATGCGCTGACATTCGAGCCGGCGGTCTTCGTCTATCACAAGCCGAGTTTCAAGGACCGCGAGCCGCCGGCGACGCGCAAGCAGTTCGTGGATTATCTGCAGCAGCAGGGCGATGCGGTGTTCGGGCGCATCGCCACCTATGACATCGAGCGCTCCGGCGTCGGTTTCATGTTCATGTCCCGCGACCAGGAGCAGTTCGGTGACATTTGGACGGTGATCCAGGCCATGGGAGCAGCGGGCGTAAAGCTCTATTCGACGAGTTCGGCCATTCTGGAGCGTATCGCCGACGGACGCTTCGTGCTCGGCTACAACATTCTCGGCTCCTACGCTGCCGACTGGGCGTCGCGCCATGCCGATGTCGGGATCATGCTGCCCAAGGACTATACCGTGGTCATGTCGCGCATCGGGTTGGTGCCGAAGGCGGCGCAGTCGCCTGATCTCGGGCGCAGATATCTCGAGTATTTCATGTCCGCCGAGGGCCAGGCGATCATGGCCAGGCAATTGCACATCGCCGCCGTCAATCCGGATGTGTCAGGCGAGAATACCGCCAGCATGATGCAGACGACGCTTGGCGCCCAGTTGCGGCCGGTGCCGGTCAGTCCCGGCCTGATGGTCTATCTCGACCAGGTCAAGCGCACGCGGCTGATCAAGCGCTGGAACGATGCCTTGCGAGGACAGGAGTGAACTGACAGAATGCCTGCACGATCTTGCCGGATGTCAGCCTTATGTCAGGTTGATGTGGTGATATGACGGTCGGTTTGGCTGTTGGAGGCAGCCAGAACGGGGAGTTTCGGGAGGAACCAAACCCATATCCCAGAATATTTGCCCGCGGCCTTGAGGCTTGCGGCAGGGGAAAATGGGTATTCTGACTGCGGTGTGGCACGGCCACGCCCTGCCAGACCTTCCAAACCAGAGAAAGCCCGGATGCCGGTGATGAACCGGGCAATTGAGGCTTCGACAGTCACATCTGGCGCGCCACCTCCTGATGGCGGGCCGAACCAAGGAGGAAACATCGTGAAGCATTTCGTACTCGCGTCGATACTGGGTGGCATGCTCGCCCTTCCGGCACATGCTGCCGACTACAAGGTCATGGCGCCCGCAGCGCCCGGCGGCGGCTGGGACCAGACCGCCCGCACCATGCAGAGCGCCCTTCAGGACGAAAAGATTTCCGGCAGCGTCCAGGTCAACAACGTTCCCGGCGCCGGTGGCACGATCGGCCTTGCCCAGTTCGCCAATCAGGCGAGCGGCGATCCTTCGCAGCTCATCGTCGGCGGCTATGTCATGGTCGGCGCGATCCTCACCAATGCCTCTCCCGTCACGCTTGACCAGGTGACGCCGATTGCCCGCCTCACCGGCGAATATGAAGCACTCGTGGTTCCCGCCGCTTCCGACATCAAGGACATGGCCGGCCTCGTCGCGAAGCTGAAGGCCGATCCCGGCTCGGTGTCGTGGGGCGGTGGCTCGGCTGGCGGTACCGATCACATCACGGCAGGCCTGATCGCCAAGGCATCCGGCGTCGACCCGACCAAGGTCAACTACATCGCCTTCTCCGGTGGCGGTGAAGCCCTTGCAGCGATTCTCGGCGGCCAGGTCACGGTCGGCATTTCCGGCTACGGCGAGTTCGAATCGCAGATCAAGGCCGGCGAACTGCGCATCATCGGTATCTCCAGCGACGAGAAGGTCGCAGGCATCGATGCACCGACCTTCAAGGAAGGTGGCGTTGACGTTTCCATCCAGAACTGGCGCATGGTCGCCGCAGCACCCGGCATCACCGACGAGCAGAAGGCTGCTATCAGCGCCGACGTTGAAAAGATGGTGACGTCGAAGAGCTGGAAGGAAGCGCTTGCCACCAAGGGCTGGGCCGACACCTATCTGTCCGGCGACGAGTTCAAGGCGCAGCTTGCCAAGGACATTGAATCGACCTCCGGCATCCTGAAGGACATCGGTCTCGTCAAATGACGGAAAACAACACATCCGGCACAAAACGCCGCCCTGACCGGGCGGCGTTCGTTATCGCGGCGGTTCTGGCGCTCATCGCCGGTGTGATTGCCTGGAACACGGCGCATATGGGCGGCGCCGGCAGCTATTCCCGCCTCGGCCCGACGGCTTTCCCTTATGCGATCGCCGCAGCCCTTTTCGTTCTGGCCGTGTGGACGGTGTTTGCCGCCCTTCGCCATGATTTTCCGGAGCGCGAACCGCAGCAGTTCGGACCGGTCATCTGGATCGTCGGCGGCCTGGCCGCACAGATGCTGCTTCTAAAGTTCGTAGGCTTTTCCGTCGCCACCGGCCTGCTGTTTGCCGCCACGGCGCGCGGCTTCGGGCGCGGACCGCTGTGGATGACGATCCCGATCGGCATCGTCCTGTCCTTCGTCGTCTGGTTCATCTTCTCCAAGGGGCTGCAACTGTCGCTGCCCGCCGGTCCGCTCGAGCGGCTTATTGTAGGCTAAGGGGTTAGAGCATGGATACGTTCGGCCTGTTGGCACAAGGGTTCCTGGTTGCGCTGGAGCCGATGAATCTTCTTTACGCGCTGATCGGCGTGACGCTGGGCACCGCCGTCGGCGTGCTGCCGGGCATCGGCCCGGCGCTGACGGTCGCGCTGCTTCTGCCCGTCACCTACAAGCTCGATCCGGCTGGCTCGCTGATCATGTTCGCGGGCATCTATTACGGCGGCATGTATGGCGGCTCGACCACGTCGATCCTGCTCAATACGCCGGGCGAAAGTGCCTCGATCGTTACCGCGCTGGAAGGCAACAAAATGGCCCGCAAGGGCAGGGGCGGGCCGGCGCTGGCGACGGCTGCCATTGGCTCCTTCGTCGCCGGTCTGATTGCGACGTTCGGGCTGGCGCTTATCGCGCCCTTTATCGTCAAATTCGCGCTGTCCTTCGGCCCGGCCGAATATTTCGCGCTGATGGTGCTGGCCTTCATGACCGTTTCGGCCGCCTTCGGCGAGTCTTCCCTGCGCGGACTGACGGCGCTTTTTCTCGGCCTCGCGCTCGGTCTGATCGGCATCGACCTGCAGACAGGGCAGGCGCGCCTTGCCTTCGGCATTCCCGATCTGCTCGACGGTATCGAGGTGACGACGCTGGCTGTCGCGCTGTTTGCGATTGGTGAAACATTGACGGTTGCCGCGTCACGCAGCAGCGGCGACGAGCGCATCGAGCCGGTGAAAGGCTCCGTCTGGATGAACAAGGAGGATTGGTCGCGGTCGTGGAAGCCGTGGCTGCGCGGTACGGCGATCGGTTTTCCGATCGGCGCCATGCCGGCTGGCGGCGCCGAGATCGGCACCTTCCTGTCCTATTCGGTGGAAAAGCAGCTTGCCAAAAAGCCGGAGGAATTCGGCCATGGCGCGATCGAAGGCGTCGCCGGGCCGGAGGCTGCCAACAACGCCTCTGCCGCCGGCACGCTGGTGCCGTTGCTGACGCTCGGCCTGCCGACGACGGCGACAGCCGCGATCATGCTGGCCGGCTTCCAGCAATTCGGCCTTCAGCCGGGGCCATTGCTCTTCGCCAACAATTCATCGTTGGTCTGGGGCCTGATCGCCAGCCTGCTGGTGGCAAATTTTATGCTGCTGGTGCTGAACCTGCCGCTGATCGGCTTGTGGGTAAAGCTTCTGTCGATCCCGCGGCATTGGCTCTATGCCGGCATCCTTGTCTTCGCGACGCTCGGCACCATTGGCGCCAACCCGTCGGTGTTCGAACTCGGGATGCTCCTGGCGTTCGGTATTCTGGGTTATCTGCTGCGCCAGTTCGGCTATCCGATCGCGCCGGTCGTCGTCGGCTTGATTCTGGGGCCGCTGGCCGAGCAGCAATTGCGCCGTGCTCTGGCGATCAGTCAGGGCGATCTGACGGTGCTTGTGCACTCGCCGATTTCGATCGTGCTGCTGACGCTTGCGGCTGCTGCCGTGATCGTGCCGCTGGTGATGCGGGCACGCGGGCGAGGCAAGGTGCTGTCGCAGCTTGCCGCCGACGAGGATTGATCGATCCTCGTCTCATCAACATCCGGCTCTTTAGAGCATGATCCCGAAAAGTTGCAGACTTTTCGGACAAGATCATGCTTCAAAATCAATATCTAGAAGGGCCGGATGTTCTTGAAGGACTCGGGGTTGATGCCGAGGTTGCGGAGGTGATGTTCACTCGGCGTCTTGCGGCTGTCGACGGCACGGGACACCGCAACGGCGCTCCCGAATACGCTGAACAGATCGCTCATCACCGAAATTGCGCTTCGCTTGGTCATTGAAAGCTTCCTTTCGTATTGTGCATCGCAACAAATTTCTGTTGCAATGCAGCATATATAGGAACCCATTGATATTTCTGACAGATGGTTTCCTGCATGCGAGCCATGCGCGCCGCGCATCCCGGGGAAACCTGCCGTCCTGCCCACAGGCACAACGCGCCATTCCGTCTTGGACTTGAAACCGGCTGGCCAATGGGTTATATCCCATCCAAATTCTTGGTCGGTATGACGAAGAGTGGGTCCACCCGGTCCCGCTCTTTTTTGTTACCTGGCCCAGCCTCGGACAGGGAATGACGGAAGAGACATCCAGCATAGCCGGCGACGATCGCATCATCCGCGAAAGCGGTGTCGATGCACGCGTGGCATCGATTATTGCGCCGGTGCTGCGTGCAATCGGCTTTCGGCTGGTGCGCGTGCGGCTTTCGGGCCAGAACGGCCTGACGCTGCAGATCATGGCCGAGCGCGAAGACGGCACCATGACCGTCGAGGACTGCGAAGAGGTCAGCCGCGCAGTTTCTCCGGCGCTCGATGTCGACGACCCGATCGACAAGGCCTATCATCTGGAAGTGTCGTCGCCGGGCATCGACCGCCCGCTGGTGCGCAAGACGGATTTCTCCGCCTGGGTCGGTCATCTCGTGAAGATGGAGACGTCTATCCTGGTCGCCGACCGCAAGCGTTTTCGCGGCAAGATCGCAGAGACGGACGACGAAAGCGTTCTTATAGAGCGCGACCAGCCCGCTTACGGCGACGAGCCCAGCGTGCGCATACCGTTCGAGACGATTGCCGACGCCCGCCTGATCCTGACCGACGACCTTATCCGGGATGCGCTGAGCAAGGACAACAGGGCCCGCAAAGAAGCCAAGAAAAACCGCGGCGAAGATGAAGACGACGCGGAAGACGAAATCGAAACAGAAGAGTGATTGAGCAGCCGGCCCGCCGGCATTGTTCAGGGAGACGAAGATGGTAGTCAGTGCGAACAGGCTTGAACTGCTGCAGATCGCCGATGCGGTTGCGCGTGAAAAGTCGATCGACAAATCAATCGTGATCGCCGCAATGGCCGACGCGATCCAGAAGGCCGCGCGGTCGCGCTACGGCCAGGAAACCAACATCCGCGCCGACATCAACCCGACTACCGGCGAGATGAAGCTGCAGCGTCTGATGGAAGTCGTGGAAAAGGTCGACGACTACGCGACCCAGATCGCACTGTCCTCGGCGCGCGAGCGCAATCCCGATGCGCAGCTCGGCGACTTCATCGCCGAGCAGCTGCCGCCTATGGATTTCGGCCGCATCGCCGCACAGTCGGCCAAGCAGGTCATCGTCCAGAAGGTGCGCGAGGCCGAGCGTGATCGTCAGTTCGACGAATACAAGGACCGCATCGGCGAGATCGTCAACGGCACGGTCAAGCGCGTCGAATATGGCAACGTCATCGTCGATCTCGGCCGTGGCGAGGCGATCATCCGCCGCGACGAGCTGATCCCCCGCGAAAACTACAAATATGGCGACCGCGTCCGCGCCTACGTCTACGACGTGCGCCGCGAACAGCGCGGCCCGCAGATTTTCCTGTCGCGTACCCATCCGCAGTTCATGGCCAAGCTCTTCACCATGGAAGTGCCGGAAATCTACGACGGCATCATCGAGATCAAGTCGGTCGCCCGTGATCCGGGTTCCCGCGCCAAGATCGCCGTCATTTCGCGTGACTCGTCGATCGACCCGGTCGGCGCATGCGTCGGTATGCGCGGTTCGCGCGTCCAGGCCGTTGTCGGCGAATTGCAGGGCGAGAAGATCGACATCATTCCGTGGTCGCCTTCGGCAGCCTCCTTCATCGTCAACGCCTTGCAGCCGGCTGAAGTTGCCAAGGTCGTTCTCGACGAAGACGCCGAGCGCATCGAAGTCGTGGTGCCGGACGACCAGCTTTCGCTGGCCATCGGCCGCCGCGGCCAGAACGTTCGCCTGGCCTCGCAGCTCACCGGCTGGGATATCGACATCCTGACCGAGCAGGAAGAATCCGAGCGCCGCCAGAAGGAATTCGTCGAGCGTTCGAACCTCTTCATGGAAGCGCTGGACGTCGACGAGATGGTCGGCCAGGTGCTGGCCTCCGAAGGCTTCACCAGTGTTGAGGAAGTAGCCTATGTCGATGCCGACGAGATTTCCTCGATAGACGGCTTTGACGAGGACACCGCCAGCGAGATCCAGACCCGCGCGCGTGAATATCTTGAGAAGATCGAAGCCGAGCATAACGACAAGCGTCTCGCTCTCGGCGTCGAGGACGAACTGCGCGAGATCCCGGGCATCACCACGGCAATGCTGGTGACGCTTGGCGAGGACGGCGTGAAGACGGTCGAGGATTTTGCCGGTTACGCAGTCGACGATCTCGTCGGCTGGAAGGAACGCAAGGACGGCGAGACCAAGTTCTTCCCGGGCGTTCTTGCCACTTACGCCATTTCGCGCACCGACGCTGAACAGATGGTCCTGGCTGCACGCCTGAAGGCCGGTTGGATCACAGAGGACGAAGCAGTCGCTGAGGAAGCGCCTGCCGAAGCCGCTGGTGCGTGAGGTGAACACGCATCGCACGGGACCTGACCCACGAAGAGATGAACGATCGCACCTGCATCGTCACGCGCAAGACCGCCGAGCCGGATGAACTGATCCGTTTCGTTGTCGGGCCGGATTCTGCTGTCGTTCCCGATCTGAAAAGAAATCTTCCAGGGCGTGGTTGCTGGGTGACCGGCGACCGCCTACATGTGGACAAGGCTGCGGCAAAGAACAGCTTTGCCCGCGCCTTCAAGAAGGAAGTCACCGTTTCGCCTGATCTTGGCGCGATGGTGGATATGCTTCTGGCAAAATCCGTCCTTGGTGTCCTCGGACTGGCCCGCAAAGCCGGTGCCATTGCACTCGGCGCGACAAAGGTCGAAAGTGCGGTGCGCAGCGGCAAGGCGCTTCTCGTTCTTCACGCAGTGGAAGCATCGGAAGACGGCCTTCGCAAGATTACCCAGGCACGCCGCGCCACCGCCTATGCCGGCGGCCCCGAAATCTATGCCTACAAACTTTTTTCGGAAGCCGATTTGAGTTTGGCATTAGGGGGCACAAATGTGATACATGCTGCCGTTCTCGCGGAAGACGCGGGAAAAGCGGTGCTGAAGCGCATGGTTGCGCTTGACCGATACCGGGGCGGATCCCCGGATGACCGGGCAATGTTTGCGGCAATTGCTGACGAAGATGAAGCCGCAGAGGATATGGAATGAGCGATACGAAATCGGGTGACGACAACACGTTGAGCGTCAACACGAAGAAGACCTTGACGCTGAAGCGCCCAGGCGTGGAGCAGGGCACCGTGCGGCAGAACTTCTCGCACGGGCGCACCAAGGCCGTCGTCGTCGAAACCAAGAAGCGCAAATTCTCGATGCCCGGCGACAAGCCGGAGCCGACGGCTGCCTCGGTATTCACGCCGAAGCCCGCTCCTGTTGCACCCGCACCCGCGCCCACACCGGTCGTTGCGGCGCCGGTGGTGCAGGAAGCGCCGAAGCCCGTTGCTGCACCTGCACCCACACCTCCACCTGCTGCGCCAGCACCCAGGCTCGCACCGGTGGCGGAGCGCTCCGGCATGGTTCTCAACGAGCTGTCGAGCAGCGAGATGGAGGCGCGCCGCCGCGCGCTCGAAGGCTCCAAGGCTCGCGAGATCGAAGATCGCCAGCGCGCCCTGGAAGACACGAAGCGCCGCCAGGAAGAAGAAGAGCGCCGTCGTCGCGAGCGTGAGGACTCAGCCCGCCGTCAGGCCGAGGAAGAGGCTCGTCTCCAGACAGAGGCCGAAGCCCGCCGCCGCGCCGAGGAAGAAGCGCGCCGCCGTGCGCCTCAGCACGCGGATCTGGTGGCTGACGAACCGGAAGCCAAGAGCAAGAGCGTGGCTTCCCCGCGCAGCGCCGTTCCGATCAAGCGGATCGTAACGCCTGAAGTCGCCCGCCCGGCAAAGACCAAGGGCGAGGAGGACCGCCGTCGCGGCAAGCTGACGCTGAGCAGCGCCACCTCAGACGAAGACAGCCGCGGCCGTTCGCTGTCGTCGATGCGCCGCCGTCAGGAAAAGTTCAAGCGCGCCATGCATCAGGAACCGCGCGAGAAGGTTCTGCGCGAAGTGGTGCTGCCTGAAACCATCACCATCCAGGAACTCGCGCAGCGTATGTCCGAGCGGGCCGTGGATGTGGTCAAGTACTTCATGAAGCAGGGCCAGATCCTGAAGCCGGGCGACGTTATCGACGCCGATACGGCCGAACTCATTGCCGTCGAATTCGGCCACACGGTTCGCCGCGTCGCTGAATCCGATATCGAAGAAGGCCTGTTCGACGTTGCCGATCGTCCCGAGGACATGGAGCCGCGTTCACCGGTCGTCACCATCATGGGTCACGTCGACCACGGCAAGACCTCGCTTCTCGATGCTATCCGCAACGCAAATGTGGTCTCCGGCGAAGCCGGCGGCATCACCCAGCACATCGGCGCCTATCAGGTCGAGAAGAATGGTCAGAAGATCACCTTCATCGACACGCCAGGCCACGCCGCCTTCACGGCGATGCGTGCCCGCGGTGCGCAGGCGACCGATATTGCCATCCTGGTGGTTGCTGCCGACGACAGCGTGATGCCGCAGACGATCGAGTCCATCAGCCACGCCAAGGCTGCCGGTGTTCCGATCATCGTGGCGATCAACAAGATCGACAAGCCCTCGGCCGATCCGCAGAAGGTGCGCACGCAGCTTCTGCAGCACGAGGTTTTCGTGGAATCGATGGGCGGTGAAGTTCTGGACGTCGAGGTTTCGGCGACTAAGGGCACCAATCTCGACAAGCTGCTCGAAGCAATCCTGCTGCAGGCCGAATTGCTCGACCTCAGGGCCAACGCGAACCGTACCGCCGAAGGCGTCGTCATCGAAGCCAAGCTCGACAAGGGCCGTGGTTCGGTGGCAACCGTTCTGGTGCAGACCGGTACGCTGCTGGTCGGCGACATCGTCGTGGCTGGCAACGAGTGGGGCCGTGTGCGCGCGCTCGTCGACGATCATGGCGAGCACGTGAAGGAAGCGCTGCCGGCGACCCCGGTCGAGATCCTGGGTCTTCAGGGTACGCCGCAGGCGGGCGACCGCTTTGCCGTCGTCACCAACGAGGCGCGGGCACGCGAGATCACCGAGTACCGTCAGCGTCTTGCACGCGACAAGGCCGCTGCCCGCCACGTCGGCCAGCGCGGCTCGCTCGAACATATGATGTCGCAGTTGCAGTCCAGCGGTCTCAAGGAGTTCCCGCTGGTCATCAAGGCCGACGTGCAGGGTTCCGTCGAGGCGATCATCGCAGCGCTCGACAAGCTCGGCACCGACGAGGTCCGTGCCCGCATCGTTCATGCAGGTGCCGGCGGCATCACGGAAAGCGACGTGTCGCTCGCCGAAACGTCAGGTGCTGCCATGATCGGCTTCAACGTACGTGCCAACCCGCAGGCCCGTCAGGCCGCCGAGCAGGCCGGTATCGACATCCGCTACTACAACATCATCTACAATCTCGTGGATGATGTTAAGGCCGCGATGTCTGGCCTGCTGTCGCCGGAACGCCGCGAAACCTTCATCGGCAATGCCGAAATCCTGGAAGTCTTCAACATCACCAAGACCGGCAAGGTTGCCGGTTGCCGTGTCACCGAAGGCAAGGTCGAACGTGGTGCCGGCGTACGCCTGATCCGCGACGACGTCGTCATCCACGAAGGCACGCTGAAGACGCTGAAGCGCTTCAAGGACGAAGTGTCCGAGGTTCCGGTCGGCCAGGAATGCGGCATGGCCTTCCAGAACTACGAAGACATGCGCCAGGGCGACATCATCGAGTGCTTCCGCGTCGAGATGGTGACGAGGACGCTGTAAGGCGTTCGAGCAGATTAAAGGCCCTTACCGGACGGTGGCGTGAAGCGCCGCCGTCCGCCAGCATGAAATATGCGGCTGCGGTTTGACCCCGCTCTCCATGATTTCAGGATTGCACAGATATGCCCCGTTCCCCTTCTTCAGGCCCCTCCCAGCGCCAGCTTCGCGTCGGCGAACAGGTGCGCCATGCCCTGTCCGAGATGCTGCAGCGTGGCGAGATACTGGATCCCGTCATCGAGACGACGGTGATATCGATCTCGGAAGTGCGCATGTCGCCCGATCTGAAGATCGCGACGGCTTTCGTCTCTCCGCTCGGCGCGCGCGACGACGCGGCGGTGATCGAGACGCTCAACAAGCATGCGCGGTTCATTCGTGGACGTGTTTCGTCGGCGTTGCGGCAGATGAAATACATGCCGGAATTCCGCTTCCGGCTGGACACGAGCTACGACAATTTCGCCAAGATCAATGAACTCCTGAAATCGCCGGTAGTCGTGCGGGATCTGGAAGCCGACGACGACAAGGAGCAGGAATAGTGGGGCGCAGGGGCAAGAAGAAAGGCCGGCCGATTTCCGGCTGGCTGGTGTTCGACAAGCCGATCGGCATGGGCTCGACCGACGCCGTCTCCAAGATCAAGTGGCTGTTCCAGGCCGAGAAGGCCGGCCATGCCGGCACGCTCGACCCGCTCGCTTCCGGCATGCTGCCGATAGCGCTGGGCGAAGCGACCAAGACGGTGCCTTACGTGCAGGACGGCGCCAAGGTCTACCGCTTCACCGTTGCCTGGGGCGAGGAGCGCTCGACCGACGATCTCGAAGGCCCGGTGACGAAGACATCGGAAAAACGCCCTTCCGAAGCCGAAATCCTGGCGCTGCTGCCTAAATACACCGGCGTCATCATGCAGATACCGCCGCAGTTTTCCGCGATCAAGATCGCCGGCGAGCGCGCCTATGACCTGGCGCGAGAAGGCGAAATCGTCGACATTCCCGCCCGCGAAATCGAAATCGGACGGCTGGAACTCATCGAAACCACGCCGGAAGGCAATTCGGTTTTCGAAATCGAATGCGGCAAGGGCACTTATGTCCGCTCGCTGGCCCGCGACATGGGCCGCGATCTCGAATGCTTCGGCCACATCTCGACGCTGAGGCGCACCGAGGTCGATCCTTTCACCGCCGAGGATCTTGTCACGCTGGAACAGCTGGAGGCCGCGGTGCCGAAGGCGGAAGAAGGGGAAGAGGTGGTGTTAAGCTACGATGCCATCGACGCCTATATCGTCGATACCGGCGCAGCATTAGAATGCCTGCCGCAGGTGGCGATCACCGACGATGCGGCTGCCAAGATAAGGCTCGGCAATCCGGTCATCATTCGCGGCCGCGATGCACCCGTGGAAGCCGAGGAAGCCTGCGCCACCGCGCGTGGGAAGCTGGTGGCGATCGGTGCGATCGAGGCGGGCATGTTCAAGCCAAAGCGGGTCTTTGCGGGTTAAAACGCTGACTTTTTGCCGGTTTTCGATTCGCTATGGCCTTTATCGGCTTTTTGCACTATATGCGCCGCAGCATCGCGCAAGATTGCGCATGTGTACTTGGCCCCCGCTGGACGACATCCCGGCCGTGGGCGTCCCGTTTCCTCAAATTGAAAGGAAAAACACGATGTCGATTACTGCTGAACGCAAGACCGAATTGCTTTCCGAATTCGCTACCGCCAAGGGTGACACCGGTTCGCCGGAAGTCCAGGTAGCGATCCTCTCGGAGCGGATCAAGAACCTGACCGAGCACTTCAAGGACCACAAGAAGGATAACCATTCCCGCCGTGGTCTTCTGGCCCTGGTTTCGCAGCGCCGCAGCCTCCTTGATTATCTCAAGGGCAAGGATGAGGCCCGCTACCAGACGCTGATCGAGAAGCTCGGCCTGCGTCGCTAAACTCCTGACCGGCGGATTTTCGTCCTGAAAGTCCGCCGGTCTTCTTATTCGGGCCTGCCCACTGCAGGTCCATGCATCCAGATGCCGAGGGCCTTGCGCCTGTCCGGCAGATCAGATGCCAAAGCAGGGTTTCGGCTGCAGCAGAGGGCAGCGCCGAGACCACCCATGGGACCAGTCATGGGGCAGGATTGCAGGATGCCTGGGGCGTTGTCGAACGCCGCTAATCCAGACCTCCCGTTGTCTTGCCCGTGGCTCGTCTGAAACAAGCCAGGAAACGCTGCGCGCATGCATTGCGCCGCCTTTCCGCATTTGAAGGACAAGACATGTTCAAACAACACCGCGTGGAAATCGAGTGGGCAGGACGCCCGCTCATCCTCGAAACCGGCAAGATCGCCCGTCAGGCTGACGGCGCAGTGCTCGCCACCTATGGCGAGACCATGGTGCTGGCCACCGTCGTCTCCGCGAAAGAGCCGAAGCCGGGCTTCGACTTCTTCCCGCTGACCGTCAACTACCAGGAAAAGACCTATGCCGCCGGCAAGATCCCGGGCGGCTATTTCAAGCGTGAAGGCCGTCCGAGCGAGAAGGAAACGCTGGTTTCCCGCCTCATCGACCGCCCGATCCGCCCGCTCTTCGCTGACGGCTACAAGAACGACACGCAGGTCGTCGTCACCGTCGTCCAGCACGATCTCGAAAACGATCCGGACATCCTGTCGATCGTCGCCACGTCTGCTGCCTTGACGCTCTCGGGCGTGCCCTTCATGGGCCCGATCGGCGGCGCACGCGTCGGCTACATCAACGGCGAGTACAAGCTCAACCCGCATGTCGACGAGATGCCTGAATCGCTTCTCGACCTCGTCGTTGCCGGCACCGGCGACGCCGTCCTCATGGTCGAGTCCGAAGCCAAGGAACTGCCCGAGGACATCATGCTCGGCGCCGTCATGTTCGGTCACAAGGGCTTCCAGCCGGTCATCGACGCGATCATCAAGCTCGCTGAAGTTGCCGCCAAGGACCCGCGCGATTTCACCTCGCCGAGCTATGCTGATCTCGAAGCCGAAATGCTGAAGATCGTCGAAGGCGAACTGCGCGACGCCTACAAGATCACCGACAAGCAGGCTCGTTACGCCGCGGTCGACGCCGTCAAGGCCAAGGTCAAGGCTGCATTCGCACCGGCCGAGGGCGAGGAAGCGAAGTATTCTTCCGACAAGGTCGCGACCGTGTTCAAGGAACTCCAGGCCAAGATCGTGCGCTGGAACATTCTCGACACCGGCTCGCGCATCGATGGCCGTGATCTCTCGACCGTTCGCCAGATCGTGTCGGAAGTCGGCATCCTGCCGCGCACCCATGGTTCGTCGCTGTTCACCCGCGGCGAGACCCAGGCTATCGTGGTTGCGACGCTCGGCACTGGTGAGGACGAGCAGTATGTCGACTCGCTGACCGGCATGTACAAGGAGAAGTTCCTTCTCCATTACAACTTCCCGCCCTATTCGGTTGGTGAAACCGGCCGCATGGGTTCGCCCGGCCGCCGCGAAATCGGCCATGGCAAGCTCGCATGGCGCGCCATTCGCCCGATGCTGCCGGCTGCCGAGCAGTTCCCCTACACGCTGCGCGTCGTCTCGGAAATCACCGAGTCCAACGGTTCGTCCTCGATGGCGACCGTTTGCGGTACCTCGCTGGCGCTGATGGATGCCGGCGTTCCGCTGGCCAAGCCGGTTGCCGGCATTGCCATGGGCCTGATCAAGGAAGGCGAGCGCTTCGCCGTTCTGTCCGACATTCTTGGCGACGAGGATCACCTCGGCGACATGGATTTCAAGGTGGCCGGCACGCAGGGCGGCATCACCGCGCTGCAGATGGACATCAAGATCGACGGCATCACCGAAGAGATCATGAAGGTCGCTCTCGGCCAGGCCAAGGACGGCCGCCTGCATATCCTGAACGAGATGTCCAAGGCCATCACCGAAGGCCGTTCGGAACTCGGCGAGTTCGCGCCACGCATCGAAGTGATGCACATCCCGACCGACAAGATCCGTGACGTCATCGGTTCCGGCGGCAAGGTCATCCGCGAGATCGTCGAAAAGACCGGCGCCAAGATCAACATCGAGGACGACGGCACGGTGAAGATCGCTTCGTCGAACGCCAAGGAGATCGAGGCGGCCAAGAAATGGATCCACACCATCGTGGCCGAGCCGGAAGTCGGCGAGATCTACGAAGGCACGGTCGTCAAGACCGCCGATTTCGGCGCTTTCGTGAACTTCTTCGGTCCCAAGGACGGCCTGGTTCACATCTCGCAGCTTGCCAACGACCGCGTCGCCAAGACGTCGGACGTCGTCAAGGAAGGCCAGAAGGTCTTCGTCAAGCTCATGGGCTTTGACGAGCGCGGCAAGGTTCGCCTGTCGATGAAGGTCGTCGACCAGGAGACCGGCAAGGAAATCGCGCGTGACAAGAAGGCTGACGGCGAAGAAAACGCCGCCTGATCGACGCGAATAATTAAATGAAACGGGCGCGCCGCAAGGTTGCGCCCGTTTTCTTTTGCCTCTGACGCCCAGCTCACGATATCAAGGCAGGCCATGTCCCGAGACGCACTGAAGACCCTTTTTCATCCCTTCGAAGCGGAACTGCTTGCAGCGCCGGGCAAGGGCGAAAAGGTGTTGTTTCTCGGGGCCGAGCCGGGATTTCAACGGCCCGAAGACTTTGATGCCGATCTATCGATGGTGCAGGGATTTCGCCCCTATGTCCGGGGTCTGGAGGCGGGTGGCTATGCCGTTTCGCCGCGTGCCGAGGGCGAAAACTTCGATGCTGCGCTGGTGCTGTGCGGCCGTCATCGCGGTGCCAATGAATTGCTGATTGCCGATGCGCTTCAACGGGTTCGCACAGACGGGCTGATCGTGGTCGCCGGCAGCAAGGACGATGGCATCGCCAGCCTGCGCAAGCGGCTGGACGAAATGGTTGCGATTGACGGACATGCCCCGAAGCACCATGGCGTGGCGTTCTGGTTCCGCCGACCGTCGAATGTGGCGCAGGCAATCGAATTGCTGCGCGCGGGCAATGGCGAAACGATCGTGGACGGACGCTTCCATACCGCGCCCGGCATGTTTTCGGCAGGCGAGATCGATGCGGGATCGAGGCTGCTGGTCGAGAATCTGCCCAAAAAGATCACAGGCGCCGTTGCCGATTTCTGCGCCGGTTGGGGTTACATCGCGGCCGAGCTTGCAGCCCACTATGCCAAGATATCGACGCTTGACCTTTATGAGGCGGATTTTGCCTCGCTCGAAGCCGCCAGGCGCAATGTGGTGGCCACCGCCTCCCTCGTGCCGCGTTTCTTCTGGCACGACCTCTCTGCTGAGCAGGTGGCCCATCGCTACGACCTGATCGTCATGAACCCGCCTTTTCATCAACGGCGGACGGCTGAACCGGATATCGGACAGGGCATGATCCGCGCTGCCGCTGCCGCGCTGAAGCCGGGCGGACGGCTGGTGATGGTCGCCAACCGGCAGCTTCCCTATGAAAAGACGCTGTCGGAAGCTTTCTCGGCGCAGGAAGAAATCTGCCGTACCGGGATGTTCAAGGTGCTTGGCGCGCGACGTTGAAGGCGATGAGACCGTACCGCTTTATGCGACGTGCCGCTCGCTGACGACACCGAGCTTGCCACCGCCGACGATCCTTAGGGGTGCCGGGCGTCCGAACAGATATCCCTGAACGACCTCGCAACCGGCGGCACGCAGAAGCGTTGCCTGGCTCTCGGTTTCCACGCCTTCGGCGATGGTGCGCACGCCGAGCGCGCGGGATAGTCCCACGATCGTCGAAACGACCGCGCCCGAGCTGTTTTCCGTATCGATGCGGCTGACGAAGGAACGATCGATCTTCAGCTTGTCGAAGGGGAAGTCCATGAGGTAGCTGAGATTGGAATAGCCGGTGCCGAAATCATCGACGGCAACGGAAATGCCCATCTCGGAAAGCTGCTTGAGGATGACGCCGGCGCGGTCGCGGTCCTGCATCATCGCCGTTTCGGTGACTTCAAGTTCAAGCCGCTTCGGCCTGATCCCGGTGCTGTCCATCGCGGCCTGGACGGTGCCGACGAAATCCTTGGTCATGAACTGGACCGGCGAGATGTTTACCGCAACGAAGCAGTCGTCTGGGAGATGCCTTGCGTCGCTGCAGGCTCTGCGCAGAACCCATTCGCCGATCGGGACGATCATGCCCGTCTCTTCGGCGATGGGGATGAATTCCATCGGCGGGATCATCCCACGCTCGGGATGTTTCCAGCGGATAAGCGCTTCGTAGCCGACGATGCGCCCGGTCGGAAGGTCGAGTTGCGGTTGGTAGTGGAGATCGAAGTCGCCGCGGTCGAACGCGATCTGAAGTTCGGCCTCTACCCATTGGCGATGGTCTGCCACGAGGCCCATATCCGGGTGGAACACCGACCAGCTGCCGATGCCGCTGGCGCGAGAATGCTGGAGGGCAAGGTTTGACCGGCGCAGGATGACAGCCGGGTCCAGGCCGTCCTTCGGCATGGCAACGATGCCGACCGACAGATTGATCGACTGGAGATGCGTCTTCAGGTGATACGGCTCCATCAGCCGGTCGATCAGCATCTCGACCAGCTTTTCCACCGACATCACGTCGGGGCGGTCCGGATAGAGGATCGCGAATTCGCCGGCACCGATCCTGCCGATCACCACGCCGCGCGGAAGATTGGTCTTCAATCGCTCGGTGAAGCGCTTGATAAGCTCGTCACCCTGGCTGTAGCCGATCGAATCGTTGATCTGCTTGAAACGATCGATGTCGATATCGATGAGGAAGACCGGCTTTCCGCTCTTCACCGTGGAAGACGCCGCTTCGCCGATCCTGCTCATCATGGCGGTGCGGGCGTGCAGGCCGGTCAGCTTGTCGAATTGCGTTTCATTATAGACGTAGCTGGCCGATTCATCGACGCCGGCATAGAAGGACATCGCCGATCCCGCGGCGGCCAGTGCGCAGAGGGCCGCGATGATGGCCATGACCATTTCAGCATTCATGCCGGCGAGGCCGTCGCCGAACCCGAATTTCAGGCCCCATATGCCCAGCATGAAGCTGCCCATGCCGGAAGCGGCAATGGTAATCAACCGGAAAACCGGGCTGCGGTTTGGATCTGTGGCCGCTGGCATGCACTAAGTCCCTAACTTACGGGACCTTTTCGCACACATCCCCTTAAAATCGGTTTCGCTTAAACTGTTTAATTTTACAGGAAAGCGGAATTATTCGCTGCCATCCGACTGCTTCAATTCCTCGAGCGTCGGCATCGAGACGATGTGGTAGCCGGAGTCGACATAGTGGATTTCGCCGGTGACACCCGATGACAGGTCCGAGAGGAGATACAGAGCCGACCCGCCGACCTCGTCGATGGTGACCGTGCGGCGCAGCGGCGAATTGCGCTGCTGGTAAGAGAACATGTGTCGCGCATCGGCAATGCCGGCGCCGGCAAGCGTGCGAACGGGGCCGGCCGAAATCGCATTCACGCGGATGCCGCGCGGCCCGTAGTCGTCGGCGAGATAGCGCACACTGGCCTCGAGCCCGGCCTTGGCGACGCCCATGACGTTGTAGTTCGGCATGACGCGGGTCGAGCCTGCGTAGGTCAGCGTGATCATCGATCCGCCTTCCTTCATCAGGCCGGCGGCATGGCGCGCCACTTCGGTGAAGGAATAGCAGGAGATCACCATTGTCCGGACGAAGTTCTCACGGGTCGTGTTGGCGTAGAGACCCTTCAGCTCGTTCTTGTCGGAAAAACCGATGGCGTGCACGATGAAGTCGATGCCGCCCCATTCGCTGCCGAGTGTCTCGAAAACCGCCGCAATGGATGCGCTGTCCTCGACATCGCAAGGCAGCACCAGTGAGGCATTGAGCTTCTCGGCTAACGGCTTCACGCGGCGGCCGAAGGCCTCGCCCTGATAGGTGAAAGCCATCTCCGCGCCATGGGCGGAAAGCTGCTTGGCTATGCCCCAGGCAATAGAGTGATCGTTGGCGACGCCCATGACGAGGCCGCGCTTGCCCTTCATCAAACCTTCCATCGGAAGAATATCCTTAGCCGTTGTGACGCTGGAAAACGAGCGTGGCGTTCGTGCCGCCGAAGCCGAACGAGTTCGACAGCACCGTGTCGATCTTGGCGTTGTCGATGCGCTTGCGCACGATCGGCATGCCTTCGAATTCCGGGTCGAGTTCTTCGATATGGGCGCTCTCGCCGATGAAACCGCCCTGCATCATCAGGATCGAATAGATCGATTCCTGCACGCCCGCAGCCCCCAGCGAGTGGCCGGTGAGCGACTTGGTCGAGGTGATGTTCGGTATATTGTCGCCGAACGCCTCGCGGATGGCGCCCATCTCCTTGGAATCGCCGACCGGCGTCGACGTGCCATGCGTGTTGATATAGTCGACCGAATCCGAAACCGTCGCCAGGGCCTGCTTCATGCAGCGTATTGCGCCCTCGCCGGACGGGGCGACCATGTCGTAGCCGTCGGAAGTCGCGCCGTAGCCGACCAGTTCGCAGTAAATCTTGGCGCCGCGAGCCTTTGCGTGCTCCAGCTCTTCGAGAACGAGCACGCCGGCACCGCCGGCAATGACGAAGCCGTCACGGTTCACGTCATAGGCGCGCGAGGCAACGGATGCGCGATCGTTGAACTTGGAAGACATTGCGCCCATCGCGTCGAACAGGTTCGACATGGTCCAGTCGAGATCCTCGTGGCCGCCGGCGAACATGACGTCCTGCTTGCCCCACTGGATCATCTCGGCGGCGTTGCCGATGCAATGCGCCGAAGTCGAGCAGGCCGACGAGATCGAATAGTTGACGCCGTGAATCTTGAACCAGGTCGCGAGCGTCGCCGAAGCGGTCGAGGACATGGCCTTTGGCACGGCGAACGGTCCGATGCGCTTCGGGCTGTTGTTTTTCAGCGTGATTTCCGACGCTTCGACGATGGTTTTCGTCGAAGGACCGCCTGAGCCCATGATGATGCCGGTGCGTGGGTTGCCGGAGATGTCGGTCTCTTCGAGGCCGCTGTCGGCAATCGCCTGCTTCATGGCGACGTGATTCCACATGCCGCCCTGCGACAGGAAGCGCGCGGCGCGACGGTCGACCAGTTCGGTGGTGTCGAGCGTCGGCGCACCCCAGACCTGGCAGCGGAAACCGTGTTCGGCGAAAGAATCGGAGAAACTGATGCCGGATTTGGCATCATGCAGCGAGGCCTGGACCTCCTGCGCATTGTTTCCGATGGACGATACGATTCCAAGGCCCGTGACAACGACGCGTCTCATAAGTACTCCTTCGTGACTGCGTGCCCGCGGTCAGGCTGCTTCCTGCTTGGCGAGACCGACCCGCAGGTCCGTTGCCCTGTAGATAGTCTCACCGTCGGCCTTTAGCCAGCCATCGGCCGTGCCGAGCACCAGCCGGCCGCGCATGACACGCTTGAAATCGATGCCGTATTCGACCTTTTTGACCTTCGGCGTCACCATGCCCTTGAACTTGACCTCGCCGGTGGACAGCGCCATGCCCTTGCCGGGTTCGCCGAGCCAGCCCAGGAAGAAGCCGGTCAACTGCCACATGGCATCGAGGCCGAGGCAGCCCGGCATGACGGGATTGCCGATGAAGTGGCAGGGGAAGAACCAGAGGTCCGGCTTGATATCGAGTTCGGCGCGCACAAAGCCCTTGTCGAACTCGCCGCCGGTTTCGGAAATTTCGGTGATCCGGTCGAACATCAGCATCGGCGGCGCCGGCAGCTGCGCGTTTCCTGGCCCGAACAGTTCACCGCGAGCGCAGGCGAGCAGTTCCTCATATTCGTAGCTGGATTTTGCAACCGCCATGAAATCTCGTCCCTGTATGACTTCCGGGAGCTTCCGCTCCGCTTTGTCCTAGTTCACTAACACAGTCTGTTTCCGCTCGGAAACCGCCGTTTGCGATTAGCCTGCCGGTCTCCCTGGGTCAATGTGCGCCTATTGATCGGTTTGCCCCGACAGAATATATGTCAAGGAACGTATGGCTTTTATCACGCGAAAATCGTGTGGTGAATTTCGTAATGAGATGAATTGGATTTGGCGGATTGATGGATTTGACCGTCCCGAACAAGATTGCAGTCGATGAACGTGTGCGCGAAGCGGGCCTGCGCCCGACGCGGCAGCGTGTCGCGCTCGCCAATCTGCTTTTCGCCAAGGGCGACCGTCATCTCTCGGCTGAGGAACTGCACGAAGAAGCCGTTGCAGCCGGCGTGCCGGTGTCGCTGGCAACCGTCTACAACGCTCTTCATCAGTTCACCGAGGCCGGCCTGCTCCGCATTCTGGCTGTCGAAGGTGCAAAGACCTATTTTGACACCAATACCTCCGACCATCATCACTTCTTCATCGAAGGTGAGAACAAGGTCTTCGACATCGCATCCGGTCCGGTGAAGGTGCTCAACCTGCCCGAACCGCCCGAAGGCATGGAAATCGCCAACGTCGACATCGTCGTTCGCCTTCGTCCGAAGCGGGGCGGCTGAGCCGCACATGGGCTCGTTGCGGCCCGTTGACCTCATTGTCAGGCTTGAATGGATTGTCGTCGCTGTTGGAGCGATAGCGGCCTATGCATTTGCCGGCGGCTCGTGGCCGCTCTTTGTGCTGCTGATTCTGGCGCCTGATCTTGCGATGCTGGGCTATCTGGCCGGGCCGCGCGTCGGCGCCTTCGCCTACAACATGCTGCATGTCCTGATCTGGCCCTTGGTGATGCTGGCGGTCGGCCTCTACATAATCGGTGACGCCTTGGTGGTGCAGATCGCATTCATCTGGATCGCCCATATCGCGATAGATCGCGCTCTTGGCTATGGACTGAAGCTCTCGACCGGGTTCCAGGATACGCATCTCGGCCGCATAGGCCGAGACAAAACCTAATCCTTGACCTGCTCGCCCGGATAGGCCCCCCAGACCTGCGTCTGGTTGATCCAGCCGGTGTGGCCGTCGAAGGTCATTTCGCACCAGTCGCCGTTGCACGACTTGATCGTTCCGACCACGCCCGGCTCGATGATGGCGACCGCTCGCGCCTCGTTGTCCGGCTTGGCCATCAGTGAGATCTTGGCATCCTTGCCGCGCTGCCATGGTGCGGCAATCGCCGTGCGCCGGCCGGACAGCAGCGACTGGTTGATCCAGCCTTCCGAGCCCTCGGCATCGCGCACCCGGCGCCATGTGTCGTATTCCTGGATGATCTCCATCGGCAGGCCCGGCTTCATATAGAGCCAGTCCACGCCATAATTCAGGCCTGGTCCGATGCGCGAATTGACCTTGCCCGACTTGAGGCTGACGAATCGCGGCAAAGGCAAGCCGCTCGGCCCCCTGGTGATCTCCTGGCCGGGTGCGGCTGCCCGGCCAGCCGTTATCAAGGCCCCCGTCGAGACGAGGGCGAGGCCGAGCACGGCTGCACCAAACGACATACGAAGCGACACGAACCCAAACACTGCCATTCCTTTGCAAGCTCTGCGGCGCCTTACTCATGGCGGCCGCGCCCTTTTTCTTTGTCTTCGACGAGACTGCTTGATACACAGTCAGTCTCGCCAAGACTGGTTTTCAGTTTCGCTCGTCTTGGTTAAAGAGGTCTCAACAGGATCCGGATTCGAGGAAACAATGGCCGCTAAAAAGAAGCCCCTCGTGGTGATCACGCGCAAGCTTCCGGATCAGGTGGAAACCCGCATGCGCGAGCTTTTCGACGCGCGGCTGAACCTCGAAGACCGCCCGATGAGCCAGCCGGAACTGGTCGCCGCGGTGAAAGAGGCGGATGTCCTGGTGCCGACCGTGACGGATCGAATCGATGCCGCGCTTATCGAGCAGGCTGGCGAAAAGCTCAAGCTGATCGCCAATTTCGGCAACGGCGTCGACAAGATCGACGTGGCGGCGGCCAGCCGGAAGGGAATCACCGTCACCAACACGCCCAATGTGCTGACAGAAGACACCGCCGACATGACGATGGCGCTGATGCTGGCGGTGCCGCGGCGTCTTGCCGAGGGCGCCAATGTTCTGGAAGGCGGGACAAAATGGGCCGGCTGGTCGCCGACCTGGATGCTGGGCCGCCGCATCTGGGGCAAGCGTCTCGGCATCGTCGGCATGGGGCGAATCGGCACCGCCGTGGCGCGCCGGGCCAAGGCCTTCGGCCTGTCGATCCACTATCACAACCGCAACCACGTGCTGAAAAGCGTCGAGGACGAGTTGGAGGCGACCTATTGGGAAAGCCTTGACCAGATGCTTGCCCGCATGGACATCATCTCGGTCAACTGCCCTTCGACGCCGGCGACCTTCCATCTTCTTTCGGCGCGCCGCCTCGCGCTACTGCAGCCCACGGCCTACCTCGTCAACACGGCGCGCGGCGACCTGATCGACGAGGACGCATTGGTCAAGTTGCTGCAGGACGGCAAGCTGGCGGGCGCCGGCCTCGACGTCTTCGAGCATGAGCCGGCGGTCAATCCCAAGCTGGTCAAGCTCGCCGCCAAGGGCAAGGTCGTCATCCTGCCCCATATGGGTTCCGCGACGATAGAAGGCCGCATCGACATGGGCGAGAAGGTCATCATCAATATAAGAACCTTCATCGACGGCCATCGCCCGCCGGACCGGGTACTGCCGAACCGGGTTTGAACGGCTTCAGGGTAGCGTAGTGATCGCCCCTTCTTCGGAAATTTCGACAAAGCGATTGGCGAAAACGGTGAAGCCTTCCCGGTCAAGTTTCACCGCAATCGGCGTCTGCCAGCCCATTTCGCAGGCGACGATCAAGCCGAGAAGCAGGATCGCATCAGGTTCGTGAAGAACCAGTGCCGCCGGGGCGTGGCCATTGTGAACGAGTTCCATAAGCACCGCAGAGGCTGACGATGAGCCGATCGTTCCGGGCAGGCAAAGCACTTTGCCGGAAATAGTCTCTCCATGCTGCGGATGACGGACATCCGCAATCTTCCCCGTTTTCGGGTCGACGCCGCCCCAGAATGAGATCGGCGCGGTCAAAACCAGCGCCTCGCCTTTGCTGGCACTGCCCGCAACGAGAATTTCGCATTGCAGCGCACTCACGATGCGATTTCCGTAAGTATTGGCTTACCTATAACAGCGCTTTCGACGCAGTCCGCAAGCGAGCCGTAAAGCACGGCATAGCCGGTATTGCCCGGCGCATACTGCGCAAACTTTCCCGAATTGGTCATCAGGACGCCGTCCCGCAAGTCCGGCAGTATCGGCGTCACGACCACGCAGGTATCGGCGACGACGACCACGCCGCAAGCTTCCAGCGCCTTGCGTTGACCGGTCTTTTCCAGTTCGGAAAGAACATGCCGCCCGGTGCAGGCGTAGACCGGAATTTTTAAACGGCGTCCGCCAACCAGCCTCTCCAATGCATCGAATTCGGACAGGGATAAATGAGGGCTGCCGATGGCGACGGCGTCGATCGAGCTTGCTGCTTCCGCGGTCGATAGCCGCCGCTGGGTATCGAAGGCCATCTGCGGCGTTACATTGATCGTCGTTTCCGGCACCTCGCCGCCGAGGACTGCCGCCAGATCTGGCGCTTCCGGCGTCACACCGGCGATGTGAAACAACCCGACCGCGCCAGACGATGCAGCTGCGGCACCAAAGGCCTTTAGCGCATCCTCGCCGGGATGCTTCGATATACCCGTCACGACCCCGACGGCGTTTCCCACTTCGCGTCCGTAAAGGCTGCCGAGAACCGGCCAGGCGATTTCGGAGGTGAGGAAGGCGGCGGGCAGGGCGGACACGTCGAACACGAGCGTCGCTCGCCGGTTTTCCGGCCGGTGCAGGCCGTAATCCGGCGCTCGCCCGGTGATGGCGCAGGCGATGTCGAGGAAATCGCCATAGCGGTTCGTGCGCGCACCCAGCACGGAATTGCAGAACACGACTGCGTTGGACTCGCCCCAGGCGACGTCGGAGCCGAGAGCCGGCCGGTGGCCGGCCTGATAGGGTGCGCAGGTCCAGCTCTGCTCGCAGCCGAGCTTGCGATAGGCGTCCATCATGCGCCGCGCCATGCCACGCGCGGGCTCCTCCAGCCGCACCCGTGAACAGCCCATCAGGTCGAGCGCGCCGACATTCAGAGTCGAGCGAACGGCCACTTTTGCACCACCTTCGACGAGCTTTTCCGCGAAAAGCGTGCCGGAATCGCCATGATAGAGCGCGCCGTCGATGTGGGCCGAGGCTACGGGGATAAGGCGCGGGGCGCCGAGCAAACGGGCGCTGTCGATGACGATGCGCATCGCCATGGCCTGGCCGTCGCTGCCGGCGGCAATTTTTCGCTCCGCGTCAGAGAGTTGGAGGCTCAAGCCAGTGCCTTCCGCATAGTCAGGGAAGTTGGCCGATTGTAACCGGGATGGGCCGTGCGTTCGGTTTCCTGAAATCCCAGCCGCTGAAAGGCTTTGTGGTTGCCGGTCAGCTCAATGCGCGTCTGCAATTCGATCGCGGGCTTGCCGTGCTTCCGGGCGTGCTGCTCGGCAGCGCCGAGCAATCGCCGGCCGATGCCCTTGCCCTGCGCGGCCGGATCGACCGCGAGCTTGCCGACATAAAAGTGATCCGCCTTCTCCGCCACGAAGATGCAGCCTAGCAACCGCTCACCATCGGTGGCGAGAAAGACCGTTTCCTGCGCCGCCTTCGCGCGCAGGCTTTCCGGCGTCAGCGCCAAGGCGGAAGAGGGCGGGTCGATGACGTCGTTCATATAGGCGAAGGCGTTCAGGATAAGCGCCAGAAGGCCGTCCCAGTCCTGAAAATCCTCTTGGATCAGCTCGATGGTCAACTCATTCGCAAACCCGCTCATGCAGGCCTCTTGTAGCGCATCGTGTCGAAGCGCGCGGCCAATGCGTCGTAAAGCAACAGCCGTCCAACAAGCGGCTCGCCTATCCCGGTGATGAGCTTGATCACCTCCATCGCCTGCAGCGTGCCGATCACGCCTGTCAGCGCGCCGACGATGCCGGCCTCGGCGCAGGACGGCACCAGTCCCGCCGGCGGCGCTTCGGGAAACAGGTCGCGGTAACTCGGGTTTTGGACGCCCTTTGCGTTGGTCTCGAAGGGTTTCAACACGGTGATAGAGCCGTCGAACCGCCCGACAGCGGCATGCACCAGCGACCGGCCTGTCGCAGCGCAGGCGTCGGCGACGGCATAGCGCGTCTCGAAATTGTCGGACCCGTCCGCGACCATATCGTAGCTGGCAATAAGATCCGGCGCGTTTCCTTCGCTCAAGCGAAGATTATGTAATTCCACACTAACGTTCGGATTGATGCGATGGAGTGACGCCTTCGCACTTTCCAGCTTCGACATGCCGATCGCGCCGGTATCATGGATCACCTGACGCTGGAGGTTGGAGAGCGATACCGTGTCGTCATCGACAATGCCGAGCGTGCCGACGCCGGCAGCCGCCAGGTATTGCAGCACGGGTGCGCCGAGCCCGCCGGCACCGATGACCAGCACGCGCGCGCGCTTCAGCTTCTGCTGGCCCGCGCCGCCGATCTCCGGCAGCACGATATGGCGCGCGTAGCGTTCGAGTTCTTCGTCGTTAAGTGGGGGCGGGCTGGAAACGTTCATGAGGTGATCATACCGGCCGGCAATCTGCTTGTCAGGCGTCTTCCGTAGGGCGCACCGAGCCATGGTCGACGGTCAGGAATTGCGCTTTGCCGCGCAGGCTCGAAAACAGCGCGGCTTCCGTGCCGGTCATGAAAGCCTGGCAGTCCAGTTCCTCAAGGATCGCAAACAGTGCTGCCCGCCGTCCGGCGTCCAGATGCGCGGCGATCTCGTCCAGCAGCAGGATCGGCACCGTGCCGGACATCTCTCCGCAAAGCCTTGCATGCGAAATAATGATGCCGACCAGAAGCGCCTTCTGCTCGCCGGTCGAGCAGAGTTCCGCCGGCATCGCTTTTGGCCGGTGGCTGACGATCAGGTCGCTGCGATGCGGCCCTTCCAGGGTGCGGCCGGCGGCACGATCACGCTCGCGGCCCTCGGCCAGCATGCGGCGAAAATTTTCCTCGATCTCAACGGCAGGCTGCAGGCCGATCTGATTTTCCAGCGTGCCGGCAAGGCTGATGTCGGCCTGCGGAAAAGGCCCGGTCGCTGGCAGCTTCTCGATCATCGCGGCCAGCAGGCGCACCATCTCGGCACGCGCGGCGGCAATCGCCACGCCGGTTTCGGCCATCTGCGTCTCGATTGCCTCGAACCAGCCGCGGTCGCGCGATTCTTCGGCCAGAAGCCGGTTGCGGCCGCGCATCGCCTTTTCGTAGTCCAGCGCGCGCTGGCCATGGCTGGCATCGATTGCCAGAACGAGACGGTCGAGGAAGCGGCGGCGGTCTCCAGCGGGGCCGGTGAACAGCGCGTCCATGGCCGGCGTCAGCCAGATCACGCGCAGCCATTCGAGCATGTCCTCGGCTGATTTGGCATTGGCGCCATTGATGCGCACGCGCCGGCCCGCTTCGCCGGGGGCGTCGCTGCCAGCTGTCCCGGTACCGATTTCGGCTTCGCCATTCTCGCCCTCGACACGGGCATGGACCGTAAAGCCGCTGTCGCTGCCTTCGCGGGCAACGTCGCCATAAGGCGCGCGGCGCAGGCCCCTGCCGGGCGTCAGGAAGGAAATGGCTTCGAGAAGATTGGTTTTGCCGGCACCGTTGTCGCCAGTGAAAACAACTGCGCCCGGCTGCAAGTCGAGCGAAAGCCCGGCGTAATTGCGGAAATTGGTAAGCGTTAGCTTACTTATGTGGGTCGACGCCAAATCCGTCTACCTGCCTGTCGACGCAGTTCCAGCCGTCGCGCGCCTAGACACGCATCGGCATGAGCACGTAGAGCGCATCCTCGTCCGACATATCGTGGATAAGCGTTGGCGAACCGGCATCGGCCAGCATGAATCTCGCTTCGCTGCCTGAAAGCTGGGCCGCCACATCGAGAAGGTACTTTGCATTGAAGCCGATCTCGATCGGGTCCGACGAATAATCGGCGGCGAGTTCCTCGGTGGCGCTACCCGAATCCGGGTTGTTGACGGCGAGCGTTACCTGGCCTTCCGAGATCGAGAGCTTTACGGCGCGTCCGCGTTCGGACGAGATCGTCGAGACGCGGTCGACCGCGCGGGCAAAGCTTTCGCGGTCGATGACCAGCTTCTTGTCGTTGCCGGTCGGAATGACGCGCTGGTAGTCCGGAAAGGTTCCGTCGATCAGCTTGGAGGTCAGGACGACGCTGCCGATGGTGAAGCGGATCTTCGTGTCGGAAAGTTCGGTGGTCACGGCAACGTCCGGGTCGTCGACCAGCTTCTGCAATTCACTGACGGTCTTGCGCGGGATGATGATGCCCGGCATGCCCTCCGAGCCCGCCGGCGCGTCCATTTCGGCGCGCGCGAGACGGTGGCCGTCGGTCGCGACGGAGCGCAGCTTCAGCTTTCCGGCCGATTCGATGGCGTGGAAGTAAATGCCGTTGAGATAGTAGCGCGTCTCCTCGGTGGAGATGGCGAACTGGGTCTTCTCGATCAGGCCCTTCATGGCCGCCGATTCGAGGCGGAAGATATGCGAGAACGAGCCGGCCGAGAGTTCGGGGAAGTCCGACTGCGGCAGGCATTGCAGGCGGAAGCTCGATCGCCCGGAGACCACGGACATGGCATTGCCGTCTTCGTCGGTCTTCAGCATCACTTCTGCGCCATCCGGCAATTTGCGCACGATATCATAGAGAAGATGCGCCGGAACCGTCGTTGCGCCGGCTTGCTCGACCTTTGCCGCGGTGGCTTCGGTCACCTCGAGATCCAGATCGGTCGCCTTCATTTCAAGGCTCGCCCCGTCGGCGCTCAACAACACGTTCGACAGAATCGGTATCGTGTTGCGCCGTTCCACCACGCGGTGAACGTGGTTGAGAGACTTCAGGAGGTTTGAGCGTTCCAGGATAACACGCATGACGAAACAAGCTCGCTTGAATGAAGAAACGGAATTCCGGGCTCGGATTCCCGCGAAAGTCCCAACAGGGCCGGATTTCGGTCAAACTGACAGGAAAAAGTCGCGAAAGGCAAGCCCGCGACGCTGCTCAAAAGCAGTTCCGCGGGCTTTTTGGGGATAACCTTGCTGCGACAGGTGGCCGCCTGTGCAAAGCGGCCAATTTGTCCTGTTCAGGCCTGGTCGGTAATGAGCCGGCGGAGCAATTCGAGTTCCTGCGCCAGCGTGTTGTCGCCGCCGGAGAGATCCTCGATCTTGCGCACTGCATGCAGAACGGTGGTGTGGTCACGTCCGCCGAAACGCCGTCCGATTTCCGGCAGCGAGCGCGGTGTCATCACCTTTGCCAGATACATGGCGATCTGGCGCGGCTTGACGATGGTGCGGGTGCGGCGGTTCGACAGAAGCTCGGTCTTCGAGACGTTGTAGTGGCGCGCGACGATCCTCTGGATGTCTTCGATGCGCACCCGTTTCGGCTCGCCCGAGCGGTAGATATGACCGAGAATTTCATCGATACGCTCGATGCTGATCTGCGGTTCGAAGGATTGACGGAAAAGCAGCTGGTTGAAGGCGCCTTCCAGTTCGCGGCCGCTGCCGGTGACGGTGCGGGCGACGTGGGAGAGAACTTCTTCGTCGATATGCAGGTTCGCATCGTCTGTCTTGGCGCTGGCCAGCCGCGACTGAAGCATGCCGAGCCGCATGCCGTAGTCGGGCGCCGACATTTCGAGCGCCACACCGCCATTGAGGCGCGAGCGAACGCGCGGCTCGAGCGATTCCAGTTCTGCCGGCGGCCGGTCGGCGGCAACGACCACCTGTTTGGCGCTGTCCAGCAGCATGTTGATCAGGTGGCAGAATTCATGCTGGATCGACTTGCCCTGCAGGAACTGCATGTCGTCGATGATGAGCAGGTCGATGTCGCGCAACTGCTCCTTGAGGGTCAGGGCGTTGTTGTCACGGATCGCGGTTGCGAAGCGCCACATGAAATATTCGGCGGTGAGATAGACCACGCGGGATTTCGGGTTCTGCTTCAGCGACTCGGCCGCAATCGCCTGCAAAAGATGCGTCTTGCCGAGACCAACGGTGGCGTGAAGGAAAAGCGGGTTGAAGCGCGATGTCGATTCAGCAACCGCTCGCGACGCCGCGAGCGCCACGCGGTTGGACGGGCCCTCTATGAAGGACTGGAACGTATAACGCGCATCAAGCGGCGAGCCGAGCACGCTCTGGCGGAAGTCGCTGTCGGCCGTATGAGGACGGGGCGATGCCGAGCGTTCCATTCCGGGTGCACTGACGGTTGTGCCATTCGAAAGGGCGCTGTGCGTCTGCCGGACGGGCTTGCGTGCCGTCGACTGCTCGATTTCGTCGGAAATCGGGGCAAGCCGCGTCGCCGTGCGCACGACGATGTCGATTTTCAGGATTTCAGGGTCTTCCTGCTTCCAGAGCTCGGCAATGAGGTCGAGATAGTGGCTGTTGATCCAGGAACGCAGGAAGGCCGTGGGCACAGATATGCGCACCAGGCCCTTGGAGGCCTCCGTCAGCTTCATACGGCCGAACCAGCTCGAATAGACTTCGCTTCCCAGGCGTGCCTTCAGTTGTGCCTTGACCCGGTCGAATGCCTTCTCCGCGCCGCCTGAAGCCGCCATGTCGTTCCCCTCGATCAGATTTGCTGGAAACAGGAGGCCAGATTTGGCTTCCTTCTCGATGCCGCTATGCATTTTTAATAATCCCTCGTCTTCCATACTCACTCGGCCTGCCGAGAACGCGTAATTCCGCGCCCCCCTCTGAGGCAGTCCACACACTCAAACACCGTTGCCACCGCACTTGGCACCGTGCCTACTCAATCACTCAGGCCGCAATTAACTGCGACCGCCGCTTTAATCAAAGCGGCAAAACAAAACCTTTCCGGCGCACGCGCCAGAGCACAATTCCACAGTTTTAATCTGCCTTACCCCACTCGCTATTCACGTCCAAAAGGACAAACCATACGCGTCCGCAGACACTCGTCTGCGCCAAAATCCTCAGATTTCCAGCTAGGTCTTTTAGGCCGTTGGCCCGTCCCTTTTGATGAAGCGACATTACAAAAAACGCTGTGGACAGGGCAAGGCCGCATCTAACCCTTTTTTAACGAATCTGATCAGGGAAACGCTTGACTCGTATCCCGGCCCACGGGCGAGAATCGACAAAAGTCTTTCGATTCAATCCCTTTTCCGGCGCATACGAATTTGGGCCCTCGCTGGGAAAATAATTTAAATATTTCCCTTGACAGCTAATTGTTCACCGGCGTCCGGTGCTCTCGTGAACAAGCTGTGGACGACCATCTGTAAGCCCATGATAAAGAACGACAATTTCTGACAGGGCATATTTTGTTGCGGGTGCTAACACCGATCCTGAACATAAGAAAAGGCGCATATGCCGGCAAAGTATTTCCGTCCTGCCAAAGCTTACCCTGGGGCAGTGCCGAACGGATTTTCCAAACCGTTGTTCGGCAAACGAAAAAACCCGGCGGGTTAGGCCGGGTTTCGATATTCGATGCTAACAATGGCTGTTAGGCAGAAAGCGTCTTCAGCCGCTGTGCAAGGCGGGAAACTTTCCGCGATGCGGTATTCTTGTGCAGGACGCCCTTGGTGGCGGCGCGCATCAGCTCGGGCTGTGCGGCCAGGAAGGCGGCTTCTGCTGCCGTCTTGTCGCCGGCGGCCAGTGCCTCTTCGACCTTGCGGACATAGGTGCGAACGCGCGACCGGCGGTTCTTGTTGACCGCGGCGCGACGTGCGATCTTGCGCGTTGCCTTTTTGGCCGAGGATGTATTGGCCATGATGCCTCTCTCGTGTCTCAGTGAAAGCGTCTGGAGAATATTCTCAGAGCGCAAAAAACAATCGGGCAGCCACGGGGCCGCCTCGGTTGGTGCGGCTTATAGTGCAGCTTTTCTCGCCAGTCAACGCAGTTTCGACTCTGATTTTGCGGTCCGCGCCATGCCCTCGCTCAACGGTTCTTGAAGTTGGCCGTGCGTTTTTCAGCGAACGCCGCCATGCCTTCCTTCTGGTCGTCGAGCGCGAACATCGAATGGAACAGCCGGCGCTCGAAACGAAGGCCTTCCGAGAGCGTCGTCTCATAAGAACGATTGACGGCCTCCTTGGCCATCATGACGGCCGGCAACGAGAAATCCGCAACCTTCGTTGCTGCCTTCAGCGCCTCTTCCAGAAGCTCTCCTGCCGGCACCACCCGCGATACGAGGCCCGAGCGCTCGGCCTCGGCTGCGTCCATCATGCGGCCGGTAAGGCACATGTCCATCGCCTTGGATTTGCCGACGAAACGCGTCAGCCGCTGCGAACCGCCCATGCCCGGCATGACGCCGAGCGTGATCTCGGGCTGGCCGAATTTCGCATTGTCGCCGGCAATGATGAAGTCGCACATCATCGCAAGTTCGCAGCCGCCGCCCAGGGCGTAGCCCGACACCGCGGCAATGACCGGCTTGCGGATGCGGGTGAAGGCCTCCCAGCCGGAGAAGAAGTCTTCCATATAGGCGTCGATGTAGCTTTTGGACTGCATCTCCTTGATGTCGGCGCCGGCGGCGAAGGCCTTTTCTGAACCGGTGACGACGATGGCGCCGATCCTGGGGTTTTCCTCGAATGCCTGGCTTGCCGCGAGCAACTCGGTCAGCACCTGCGTGTTCAGCGCGTTCAACGCCTTGGGCCTGTTCAGTGTGATAAGGCCGACCTTGCCGCGTGTTTCGACGACGATCGTTTCATAAGCCATCTGGCGAAGTCCTCCTGTTTTCCGGATAGCCGAGACGGCTTTCTATCGATTTACCTACCGCTGGCAGGAGGAGCAATAGAAGGTGGACCTGCCGCTCTGCACAACCCGTTCGATATGTCCGGCACATCCAGGCGTCGGGCAGGCGACACCCTCGCGGTCATAGACCGAAAAGGAATGCTGGAAATAACCGAGCGATCCATCGGTGTGGACATAGTCGCGAAGCGAGGAACCGCCTGCCGCAATCGCATCGGCGATCACCGAACGGATTGCCACGGCCAGCTTTTCGCTTGCCTCGGCGGCTTTCTTGCCACGCACGGCAATTGTCCCGGCAGCCCTCAGGGGGGACAAGCCTGCACGCCACAGCGCTTCCGAGACGTAGATGTTGCCGAGCCCCGCGATAAGACGCTGGTCGAGCAAGGCCGCCTTGAGCGGCGTCTTCTTGTCCCGAAACAGATCGGCAAGCAGCTTGCCGTCCAGCGCGTTGCCGGTAGGCTCTACGCCGAGGCCGGCCAGCATCGGATGGTCTTCGGCCAGGCCTTCGGCAAAAAGCATGAAGCCGAAACGCCGCGGATCGTTGAAGACGATGCGGGCCGGGTCGCCTTTCGGCGTGGTCAGGTTGAAGACGACATGATCGTGCGCGGAAGCCTTGGAACGCTCATGATGAAAGACGCCGGGCGTATCGGGATCGCCATCCGTCTCGATCCGGAACGAACCGGACATGCCGAGATGGCAGATGAGGACAGGTCCGTCCTCGATATGGGCAGTCAGGTATTTCGCCCGCCGGCCAAGCGCGGTTACCGTCCGGCCTTCCAGCCGTTCGGCGAAGCGTTCGGGGAATGGGTAGCGCAGGTTCGGACGCCGCGTTTCCACGCTGACGATACGCGCGCCTTCCAGAACCGGCTGCAATCCGCGCCGGACCGTTTCTACTTCGGGCAGTTCAGGCATGTTGTGTAATCACCAAGGTTACCCGCAAGACATAGGGGCGCTCTTGCGCATTGGCAATTCGGAAACACCAAGGCGTTTTACCGTGGGATAAAGACCCACGCCCGCGGATCAGCAGTCGGTGCAGGTGATGGTCTTGGTTATGCGCGGCCGCAGATAGTAAGTTTCGCTCATCGAAATGCCGTCGAAGGCAGCGGCAAGGCCAAGCACCGGCTTTTGCGCTGCTGTCCAGGCGATGAGCGGTAGATAGGCGAGGTCGCTTTCGACTCGGATCAGGAATGTGTTCCTGATCTTGAGTTCAGCCGGAACCGTGGTCTCTTGCTTCGTCGGCTTGGGCGGGTATGGCTCGGAAAAGGCCCCGTCGATCATCTGCCGCGACCACGCGACCTGCACCTTCGGCGAGTCCTCGTCCGTGATTTCGATCGCGGTCACGATAATCGTCGGCTTCGAGCGGTTGTAAGGCTGGATGCTCGACTGACCGATCTGCATGATCGATTCCAACGCGGATTTTGTCACTGAAGTCTGCTGCGTGACGAGATCGGCGACCATGCTGCCGATGCGCCCGATCTTCTTGTTGGCCTCGATGCCTTGCGACACTTCCATGGTCACGAAATACATGGATAGCAGCAACGGCGCGATGAGCGCGAACTCGACCGCAGCCAGCCCCCGCCGGTCGGCATAAAGGCCCGCCGCCTTGCGGCAAAGCCGCGCCAGTACCGAATGTGCCCCCGCACCCATAAGCATTCCTTGCCCCTTCATTTGACTGGAACCGTTTCCCGCCATCTCGCGCTCAGTCGTTGAAAGGCTCGTTCTGCCAGGTCACGGTGGCAAACTGCAGCGTCTTGCCGTCGCTGAGATTGGACATCGAAGCCCGCAGGAAATCCGTGATGACCGGCCATTTGTAGAAGACGCGCAGCATGTTCTTGGTTTTCGAAGCGCCCGGTTCCACCGAGGGTACCGGACCAGCCACTCCGTCTTTCGTCAGAACGATTTCTCCGTTGACGATCTTGAAACCGGCGGCGGCCGCGTCTGCAAAGGTGTCGTATTTGCGCAGGTCGACGAGCAGGTTGCCGGCACATCCCTTGCTGACCATGATCTTGATGCGGTCGCAGATCAATGTCTTGAGCTTGTCTTCATCCAGCTTGTCCGCACCGCTGCCCGGCCTGATCTGGCCGGTGCGCAATTGCCGTGCGACATCGTCCGTGGCGTTGGAAATGACCTGCTGGGCCGCAAAGGAAATGCAGCTCTCCAATATGGCGAAGATCAGCAATGAAAAGGGGATGACGAGCATCGCGAATTCGATTGCGGTCGCGCCGCTCCGATCGCGGCCGAACCGCGCAAAGACGCCGCGACGTCTGGCGCGATCTGGGCCGTTCCCCGCTTCGGAGTTGTCTTTCATGCCCGTTCCCCGCCGATTCCCGTCTGTTATCGGAAGACCCTAACGCAAATCCGTTGAGGCCCGGTTTGGATGACGAATAAATTTCGCGGGGGTTTGTTTACCGGGCAGCAACCATGCCGGTCGCTGCAATGTCCGAAATGAAATTGAAGAAGCGGTCACGCCTTATTGGCCGGAACTCATCTCCACTTCAGATGTCCGCTCGGCTTCGCTCTTGTAGGAACTCTCGCAGTAAGGTGTGCAGGAAAGGGTCTGTACGTCGGCACGCCGGTATATCCGCACGGAGGAGGCGTCGTGGCGGCCGACAATCACCTGTTCGTCGACGATCGGGCTGCCCTGCTGGTCGAGGACGACCAGATTGGTGACGCCGAAACCTTTGCCGGTGAGAACGATGGTCGTCGAATCCTGAACCGATGCATCGGCAATCGCCGGATTGCCGACGACGATCGTGTCTGCCGGGCGGGACAGTTTGACGATCTTGGCCTGGTTCATGATGACTTCTATGCCCGCGCCCGCCTGTGCAGGCGTGGCAAGGGCAACCGCAGCGACCAGCCCGGCAAGAGCGCCGGCGACACAAATGTATGACTGCGACCTGGCCATGCGGCGCTCCGATGAATGAAGTCTTCAACGGAAAATGAACGATATTGGTGAACCAACGGTTAAATGGTTGCAACAAGCCCTGCGCTACGGGCGCCGGGCGCCGCCCTGACACCTTCTTAAACTCCCCGGACGCCCGAAATGCAGGTGATTACGCGGCTTTTTAGCCTTTTGAGCTTTAGCGTGCGATTAACCACACAACTTGTCTGAAGCTGGAAAGAATTCGGTAAGGCTGTTTGTTAAGTCGATGGAAAGAGCTGCTCGCTAGATTGTGACCATCCGATCAATGCACCAGAAAAATTGACGGAAGTGCTGTAACACGTGGAGTAGGAGCTCTCATATGTCCAAGATCTTTGCACGTTTCGTAAAAGACGAATCCGGCGCGACCGCTATCGAATACGGTCTGATCGCCGCCCTTATCGCTCTCGCCATCATGGCCGGCGCTGGCGCACTCGGCAACACCATCAGCGCCAAGTTCAACAGCATCGCGTCGACGCTGAACGGCGCTTGAGCCGCATCAAGACTGCATTTCAATGCACGAAAGGGCCGCCGCAATGGCGGCCTTTTTGTTTTCGATCGGACGATCAACTCACCAATCCTTAATCGGAGCGGCTTAAGATAGTTTCGACCGTTTTACTCACTTCGTGCGTGGCGCCGATGCTTGAAGCTCTGATCTTCGTCGTCTTTCCTTTCTGCATGCTCTTCGCGGCAATCTCCGACATGCTGTCGATGACCATCGCTAACACGGTGTCGATTGTTCTCGTGGTCGTCTTTGCAATCGTGGCGCCGCTGACCGGCATGGACTGGTCGGCCTACGGCCTGCACTTTGCCGCAGGCGGCATCGTCTTGCTGGTGACCTTTGGATTGTTTGCGCTCGGCGGGATGGGCGGCGGCGACGCGAAACTGCTGGCGGCGACCGCATTGTGGATGGGCCTGAGCACCCACCTTGTCGAGTATCTCGTCATATCCGCCTTTCTCGGCGGCTTGCTGACGATCGCCATACTGAGCTTCCGGGCCTCGGGATTGGCTCTGTTCACTTCCAGGAACATCTTTCTGCGAAACTTTGCCGACAAGTCGGTCGGCGTTCCCTACGGCATTGCGCTTGGACTTGGCGGGCTGATTGCCTATCCGGGTTCCCCACTGATGGTCTGGGCCTTAGGGCAGCTCGCCGCAAAGTAAATTTCCTGCAGCTACTGTCTGACGTGCAACGGCTCGAAACAATCCGTTGCGCGGTGTTTTTATGCTCAGCGCACTTACTTGCGTAAACACTAAATTAATCACGACCATAAGCAATCCATTAACCTTAATTTGACGATTGGCTGTGCAATCTCCGCCTTGGCTATGAGGGTTGCAAAGGGCGAGGTTTGGACGAATGGTTGCATCCAGACTGATTATATTGAGCGTAGCGGTCGCCGCTGCAGGCGGAGCGGGTTACGTTGCCAAGAATATGGCGACGGCACCCCAGGAAATCGTGATCGATTCCGGTCCGCAGCAGCCTGCGATCCAGCTTGCCGACGTGCTGGTCCTGTCCGGCGATGTGCCGATGGGCGAAGCGGTGGGCGATCGTCTTTCCTGGCAATCCTGGCCGGCCGACAACGTCAATGCCAGTTTCGTGACACGCGCAGCCGATCCTGAGGCTATCGACAAGCTGAAGACGTCTCTGGCGCGGGTCGCCATGTATAGCGGCGAGCCGCTGCGGCGCTCCAAGCTGGTCGGCGAAGGCCAGAGCTTCATGTCGTCGATCCTGCCATCCGGAACTCGCGCCATCGCGACACGCATCGCAGCCGACACTTCGGCCGGCGGCTTCATTCTGCCCAACGATTTCGTCGACGTGATCATGACGCGCCGCGCCGACGCCAGCAATTCCGGCTCCGGCTTCATCACCGAGACCATCCTGAGGAATATCAAGATTCTGGCGATCGACCAGGCGATTCAGGAAGACGAGGAAGGCCGGCGCGTGAAGGTTGGCGAGACCGCAACGCTCGAACTGACCCCGCAGCAGGCCGAAATCATAACGGTCGCCCAGCAGATGGCGGATCGATTGACCCTTTCCCTGCGCTCGGTCGCCGATGCGCAGGAAAAAGCGGGCGACGAGGCCGACTACCTCGTTACGGGAAATGGTCGGCGCGGCACCATACGCCTGATCAAGTCGGGCGAAGTGACCGAAGTGGGAGCCAGGAAATGAGCTCGAACAAGTCGAATCCAGTCATTGGAACGCGTGGCCGTTACCGTGCTTTGAGGCACGCGATCACGCTGGCTACGAGCTTTGCGATGCTGTTCGGCACTGCCGGCCTGGAAGGGCCTATCAAAGCCCAGGCTGCCGGCCAGGCGCAAGTCGGGTCTTCCACGCGCGATAACCAGCGCGTCAAGCTCGGTCTCAACAAGTCGATCGTCATCGACCTGCCCGCCGACGCCTATGATATTCTTGTTGCGAACCCGGCGGTCGCCGATGCGGTCACCCGCACCGCGCGCCGCATCTATCTCTTCGGTAAGGCGGTCGGCGAAACCAACATCTTCGTCTTCGGCGCGAACGGCGAACAGATCGTCAGCCTGGAGCTTGCGGTCGAGCGCGACGTTGCCGGTCTCGAAGACTACATCAAGCGCTTCATTCCCGGCTCCGAGATCAAGGTCGAACTCATAAACGACAACGTCGTCCTCACCGGCACCGTCGAAACGCCGCTGGACGCAAAACGCGCGGCCGAGCTTGCCGGGATTTTCGTCTCGGGCGGTGAAGCCACGACCGGCCAATATGCGCAGACCGCGACTGGCGGCTCCACCTACGGCGGCGTCGACATCAACAATCCGGATTCCGAACGCCGCGTCAGCAAGATCGTCAACCTCCTCCAGATCATCGGCGAGGATCAGGTCACGCTGAAGGTGACGGTGGCCGAAGTCAGCCGCAACGTCATGAAGCAGCTCGGTGTTAACATGATCGCCGGTGGCGACAGCAACGGTATTAGCTGGGGAGCCGTCAGCGAGAACGCATTCGGGTTGGGGAAGCCGCTCTCACAAGGTGGATTTTCGGTCGGTGGCTCGATGCTCGATGCTTACATCAATGCGATGGAGCAATCGGGCGTGATGAAGACGCTCGCCGAGCCGACGCTAACTGCCGTTTCGGGTGAAAAGGCAACTTTCAAGGTCGGTGGTGAATTCAATCTGGTTACTGGTGTCACGAACGCTGTTTCAGACGACAACAAGAACGGCGCGACTGTCTATGAGGTCGAAAAGCTGGAATATGGCATCGGGCTCGAATTTCAGCCTGTGGTGCTTTCGCCAGGCCGCATCAGCCTAAAGGTTAGGACCTCGGTTTCCGAACCGACCAATGAGGGTTCTACCCAACTTAGGGGCTCCGGAAGTCAGGTGGGGACCAACTTGCTGTCCATCCGCAAGCGCCTTGCCGACACCACGGTCGAACTGCCTTCCGGCGGATCGATGATGATCGCCGGCCTGGTCCGCGACGACATTCGCCAGGCGGTAAACGGGCTGCCTGGCCTGTCCAAGATCCCGGTGCTCGGCACCTTGTTCCGCAGCCGGGATTTCGTGCGCAACGAGACCGAGCTTGTCATCATCATCACGCCCTATCTTTCCAAGCCGGTCGCCCGCAATGCGCTCGCCAAGCCGGATGACAATTTCAATGCCGCCAGCGACGGCGCCGGGATGTTTCTCGGCAAGGTCAATCGCGTTTACGGCACCATGCAGACCAACAGACCGAACGGCCGCTATCACGGCGTCGTCGGCTACATTTACAAATGATCGGGGAAACGGGGCATGGAAAAGGCAACGTTTGATACCAGCATCGCCGCCGAATTTGGACACCCCCGCCGCGGGCGGATAGTGCTACCGGTGCTCGCCGCGATCGCTGTCGTGCTGCTTGCCGGCTGTGCTTCCAAGCGCGACAGCATCACCGTGGGCGCGATCCCGGACGACTATCGCACCAACCATCCGATCGTGATCGCCGAGAAGGAGCAGGTGCTCGACCTGCCCGTCGGCGCCAGCGAGCGTGGCATGACGCGCATCCAGCGTGTGGCTCTGCAGGGGTTCCTGGCCAATTATGACCGGAGCGCAGCAGCCGTTCTCACCATTTTGACGCCTGCGGGAACGCCGAACGCGGCGGCAGCTAGCGATGCCGCAAGAGACTTCGCACGCTTTGCGCGGTCGAGGGGCGTCCATGAAAGCCGCATCATCGTTTCGCCTTACCAGCCGTCTTCGATAGAGGCCTCCGCCCCGATACGGGTGACCTATACCGCGATGCAGGCCCAGACCGGCCCCTGCGGCCGTTGGCCTGCCGACATTGCCGATACCAGCGAGAATAAGCACTACGCGAATTTCGGCTGCTCCTATCAGAACAATCTGGCCGCCCAGATCGCCAATCCGGCCGATCTTCTCGGACCGCGCCAGCCGACCGAAATCGATGCGGAGAACAGGTCGGACGCGATCGACCAGTACCATCTACGGGCAGTCGCTGACGACGTCCGAACCAATCGCGAAGTCAACTACTAGGGGCATCGGGTCATGAACAACCTGGCTTACGACACCAACCCCGACGGTGGCGACGCTGCTCAGCAGGACGTGGCCGCAATGAGCGCGATGCGGCCGGTTCCCCGCATCTCGATCCAGGCTTTCTGTGAAACCGACAGCATCGCAGGCCCTATCGAGCGCGCCGGCGAGGACCGCCGCATGGCCAAGGCCCATCTCAAGGTTCACATGGGCGGCGTGGCGACGGCTATCGAATTCTACCAGACGGCGCCGACGCCCAACCTCATCATCCTGGAGTCGCGCAGCGAGCCCAAGATGTTGCTGCAATCGCTGCAGGAGCTTTCGGAATATTGCGATCCAAGTTCCAAGGTCGTGATCATTGGCCACTACAATGATGTAGGGCTCTATCGCGAGCTGATCCGGTCGGGCATTTCCGAATATGTCGTCGCTCCGATCTCGATGGTAGATATCGTCAGCGTCATCTCCTCGCTGTTCGTCGATCCGGAAGCCGAACCCATCGGGCGCTCCATCGCCTTTATCGGCGCCAAGGGCGGCGTCGGTTCCTCGACGATCGCGCACAATATCGCGTGGAGCATGTCGACGCTGTTCAGCTCGGAAGTGATGGTGGCCGATCTCGACCTCGCCTTCGGCACCGCAAACATCAATTTCGATCAAGACCCGGCGCAAGGCATCGCCGAAGCCGTATTCGCGCCCGAACGCATCGACGAGGTCTATCTCGACCGCCTGCTGGCGCAATGCGCCGAGCGGCTTTCGCTTCTGGCAGCACCGTCAACGCTTGACCGCGTCTATGATTTCGATCCGGAAGCCTTTGCCCAGATCATCGACACCGCACAGCGCAGCGCGCCGCTTCTGGTGCTGGACGTTCCGCATATCTGGAGCGGCTGGTCGAAGAACACGCTGATGAAGGCCGACGACATCGTCATCACGGCGACGCCGGAACTGGCCAATCTGCGCAACACCAAGAACCTCATCGACATGCTGAAGAAGCTTCGCCCCAATGACGGGCCGCCGAAGCTCGTTCTCAATCAGGCAGGTGTGCCGAAACGGCCGGAGATCTCGGCATCGGATTTCGCCGAGCCGCTCGGCATCACGCCGATGGCCGTCATTCCCTTTGATCCGCTGCTTTTCGGCAATGCTTCCAACAATGGGCGGATGCTCGGCGAGATGGATGCGAAAAATCCGATCGTGCAGATCATCAACGACATGTCCCATGTCCTGACCGGCAGAAGCGAGATCAAGTCCAGGAAGAAAGCCGGTCTGGGCGGCCTTCTCGGCAGGCTCAAGCGCAAGAAATAATCGTCAGGCAGCGGATCGGTAGTCGAGCATGTTCGGTAAAAGAGGCAATGAAGATGGAAGCCGGGCCAAGCCCGAGTTCCGCCCACCTGCATCGGTGGCGCCGTCGGCGGGCGTCGCTCTTGCCGCTCCGCCGCCACCTGTCGTCGAGGCCCGCACCCCGGCTGCACCTGCTCGCCGCCCCGTCGAAGCGCCGCCGCGGGCGCCCGAGCCGCGTAGGGCGCCGCGCGAACGCAGCGAGAGTTATTACGATACCAAGTCGCAGGTCTTTTCCGCGCTGATCGATACGATCGACCTGTCGCAACTGGCCAAGCTCGATCCCGACAGCGCGCGCGAGGAAATCCGCGACATCGTCAACGATATCATCGCGATCAAGAATTTCGCGATGTCGATCTCCGAGCAGGAAGAACTGCTCGAAGACATCTGCAACGACGTGCTGGGCTATGGCCCGCTGGAGCCGCTTCTGGCCCGCGACGACATTGCCGACATCATGGTCAATGGCGCCAAGCAGGTCTTCATCGAGGTCAACGGCAAGGTCGAGCAGACGGGCATCCGTTTCCGCGACAACCAGCAGCTTCTCAACATCTGCCAGCGCATCGTCAGCCAGGTCGGCCGCCGCGTCGACGAATCGAGCCCGATCTGCGACGCGCGCCTGCCCGACGGCTCGCGCGTCAACGTGATCGCGCCGCCGCTGTCCATCGACGGCACCGCGCTCACCATCCGCAAGTTCAAGAAGGACAAGCTCACCCTCGACCAACTCGTTCGCTTCGGGGCGATCTCGCCGGAAGGCGCGGAAGTACTGAAGATCATCGGCCGCGTCCGCTGCAACGTCATCATTTCGGGCGGCACGGGTTCTGGCAAGACGACGCTGCTGAACTGCCTGACCAATTATGTCGACCGTGACGAGCGCGTCATCACCTGCGAGGATTCGGCCGAGCTTCAACTCCAGCAGCCGCATGTCGTGCGTCTCGAAACCCGCCCGCCGAACCTGGAAGGCGAGGGCGAGGTGACCATGCGCGATCTGGTCAAGAATTGCCTGCGCATGCGGCCCGAACGCATCATCGTCGGCGAAGTGCGCGGACCGGAGGTCTTCGATCTCCTGCAGGCGATGAACACCGGCCATGATGGCTCGATGGGTACGATCCACTCGAACTCACCGCGAGAATGCCTCAACCGTATTGAATCGATGATCGCCATGGGCGGCTACACGCTGCCGCAGAAGACCGTGCGCGAGATCGTCGTCGGCTCGGTCGACATCATCATCCAGGCTGCCCGCCTGCGCGACGGTTCGCGCCGCATCACCCACGTCACCGAAGTGATCGGCATGGAAGGCGATGTCATCATCACGCAGGATCTGATCCTCTACAACATCAAGGGCGAGGACGCCTCGGGACGGCTGCTCGGCGAGCATGTCTCGACTGGAATCGGACGCCCGCATTTCTGGGATCGCGCGCGTTATTACGGCGAGGAGCAGCGCCTGGCCACCGCATTGGAAGCCATGGAAAAGCGGGCTGACTGAAAGACGAAAACCGGATGTTCGGCATAGACAGCACCGTATTGATCTTCATCCTTCTGGCCGGCGTCAGCGCCGGCGCGGTCGCTTATGCCTTCCTGTTCAAGTCGATCGAAAACGAGAAGAACGTCGGCAAGCGGCTTGACACCATCAAGGCCGCCGAGACCGATCGATCTGTGGTGAAAGCCGCGCGGGACCGGGTAAGCGAAGCCGCCAAGCGCCGCAAATCCGTCCAGGATTCGCTCAAGGAACTCGACGAAAAGCAGAAAGCCAACAACAAGAATACCAAGAAGCCGCCTTTGCGCATCCAGTTGCGTCAGGCGGGGCTGCAGGTCACGGTCGAGAGGTTCTACGTCTATTCGGTGATCTGCGGCGTTGTCCTGACCATCGCTGCCTACATGCTTGGCGCTCCACTTCTCGTTCTACCCGGTGCGCTGCTTGCCGGCGCGTTTGGTGTTCCGCGCTGGTTCGTTTCTTTCCTGCGCGCGCGCCGGGTCAAGGCGTTCCTGAATGAATTTCCCAACGCGCTCGACATCATCGTCCGCGCGGTCAAGTCCGGCCTGCCGCTCAATGACGGCATTCGCCTCATCGCCAATGAATCACCGGAGCCGGTCAAGACCGAGTTCCGCCGCATCGTCGAGGCGCAGCAGGTGGGCCTGTCCATCCCCGACGCCGCATTGCGCATGGGCGAAACCATGCCCTGTCCGGAAGCCGGGTTCTTCGGCATCGTCATCCAGATCCAGAGCCAGGCCGGCGGCAATCTGTCGGAAGCGCTCGGTAATCTTTCGAAGGTTCTGCGCGACCGCAAGAAGATGAAGGCCAAGGTGCAGGCGCTGTCCATGGAAGCCAAGGCATCCGCCGTCATCATCGGCGCCTTGCCGTTCATCGTCGCCTTCCTCGTCTACCTGTCGAGTCCGGCCTACATCATGCCGCTCTTCACCACGAGCACCGGCCATCTCATTCTGGGTATTTCAGGCGTCTGGATGTCGATCGGCATTTTCGTGATGCGCAAGATGATGAATTTCGAGGTTTAGACGGACATGACCGAGCAAGTCGTCAAAGCCCTGACCGATCCGTCCTTCCTCATCGCGCTGCTGGTGGGCATTGCGGTGTTCGCGACCATTTTCACCGCGCTCCCGGCGCTGGGCGGAAACACGCTGAAATCGCGGATGAAGTCCGTGGCGCTGGAGCGCGACGAACTGCGCGCCAAGCAGCGCATGCGCCTTGCCGCCGAAGCCGACCGCCGCCGCAAAGGGCTGCGTGAAGAGCAGTCGATCGGCATGCGCAACATCGTCGAGAAGCTTGACCTCAAGCGGGCACTGGTAGACGAAAACACACTCAACAAGCTCAAGGTTGCTGGCTTCCGCGGTCAAAATCCGCTGACCAAGTTCCTGTTCTTCCGGCTAGTCCTTCCATTTGTCGGCTTCATCATGGCCGGCGTCTATATTCTCGTTCTCGGCGGCCTGCCTGACCAGCCGCCTTTCGTGAAGCTGTTCGTCTGCATTCTTGTTGCCTATGCCGGCTTCTACGCGCCGATCCTTTACGTCAACAACCGCGCCACCAAGCGCAAGCAGTCGATCCAGATGGCATGGCCGGACGCGCTCGACCTGATGCTGATCTGCGTCGAATCCGGCATGTCCATCGAGGCCGCGATCCGCCGCGTCGCCGACGAGATCGGCACGCAGTCGGTGGAACTGGCCGAGGAACTGATCCTCACCAATGCCGAGCTTTCCTATCTTCAGGAGCGCAAGCAGGCCTATGAAAATCTTGCCAGCCGCACAGGTCTTGAATCGGTCAAGTCGGTGTCGCAGGCGCTGGTCCAGGCCGAGCGTTACGGCACGCCGATCGCTCACGCCCTGCGCGTGCTGGCCAGCGAAAGCCGCGACATGCGCATGAACGCTGCCGAGAAGAAGGCGGCAGCGCTGCCGCCCAAGCTCACCGTGCCGATGATCCTTTTCTTCCTGCCGGTGCTGTTTGCCGTGATCCTGGGACCGGCCGGCATTCAGGTCAGCGAGCGCGGCATCTTCTGAAAACTCCGCCCGAAAAACTAAAGACCGCACAGATGCTGCGCGGTCTTTTGCAAAGCGGTTTGAACGTCGCAGCTCAGTTCGTCGAGGGCTTCTTCTTGTCTTCGTTCTTGATCTGGTTCCAGGCGTTCTGCTGCGCCAGCATGTTGCGCAGATAGGCGACGTTGGCCTGTGCCTGCTCGGGCGACAGTTCCTGCTGGGCGATCTGCTCGGCTTCCTGGAAGCGGCCCTGGAGGCCGACGACGAGAGCGAGGTTCTGGCGCACGCGGCTATCGGCGCCGGGCGCGGAAGCTGCCGAGCGCATGTAGGTTTCGGCGGTCTTGAGATCGCCGGACAGCACGTAGGACATGCCGAGATTGGACAGGATCGACGGTTCGTTCGGCTTCAGGTCCATTGCCTTGCGATAAAGCTGGCGCGCCTGGTCGGACTGGCCGAGCTGGTCGAGGATCGCGCCTTCGGCCGAAACCAGCTTCCAGTCTGGATATTCCGGCGTCTGCGCGCGGCGCACCGCATCCAGCGCGGGCTCGAACTGGCCGACGGAAGCCAGCGCCTTGCCATAGGCCGCCAGCACGTCGCGGTCCTTCGGCAGCGCGATGGCCAGCTTGCGCATGACGGCGAGCGCCTGATCGGACTGGCCGTTCATCTGCAGCACGCTGGCGTAGCGCAGGGCGGTCGACTTGTCGTTGACGTTCTTCGTATAGGCTTGGCCGAGGGAGGCGGAGGCATAGCCGAGTTCGGTGGACGACATGGTGTCCACCGATTTACCGGATGCGCGCGACACGGAGCCGGTCGTCATCTTGTCGGTGGCGCAGCCGGCGACGCTGGCAGCGAGCGCTAGAAGCAAAGCGGCCGTCGCCAGCCTTTTCCCGGTTGCGTTCGGCGAACGATTGTTCAACATCGGCTCACGTCTCCATCCGTATCGATGGCCACGCTTCGGCCATCTTTCCCCTCTGGAGAAATATTCTGTTAACCCTAACGGACGGTTAAAAAACCGCTCGCGCCGCCGTCGAACAGTCAAGGAACCACGCATGCCGCTCGACCTCACCGAGAAAAAGCTGAAGCACTCGAACCCCGTCCATCTCGTCGCCAAGGGCGAGCTTGAAGCCGCGGGCCTCGATCCCGCTGCCAGCGCCTGGGCCAGACATAATGGATTCTCGGGCGAGGCTGGCCGCACGCTCGTCCTGCCGGGCGCTGACGGCGCTATCGCCGGCGCACTGTTCGGTCTCGGCAAGGCGGATGACGCCAACGGCGCACTTGCCATCGGCGCGCTTGCCAAGGCGCTGCCGGAAGGCGACTGGCATTTTGCGGCTTCGCCCGGCAACCCGGCGCTTGCATCGCTCGCCCTCGTTCTCGGCGGTTACGTCTTCACCCGTTACGGCAAGAAGCCGGGCAAGGAATTGCGCTTTTCGCTGCCGGACGGTGCCGACCGCAAGCAGGTCGAGCGCATTGCCGAGGGCGTGTTCCTGGCGCGCGATCTGGTCAATACGCCGACCAACGACATGGGGCCTGATGCGCTTGAAAAAGCCGCGCGCAAGCTGGCCAGGAAGCATGAGGCGAAGATCGACGTCATCACCGGAGACGACCTCCTCAAGCAGAACTTCCCGATGATCCACGCCGTCGGCCGCGCCTCGGCGGAAGCGCCGCGCCTGATCGACATCGTCTGGGGCGAGAAGAATGCTCCAAAAGTGACGCTGGTCGGCAAAGGCGTCTGCTTCGACACCGGCGGCCTCGATATCAAGCCTTCGAGCAGCATGCTCTTGATGAAGAAAGACATGGGCGGCGCAGCCAATGTGCTCGGCCTTGCTTCGATGATTATGAGCGCCGGAATGAAGGTTCGGCTGCGCGTGCTCATCCCCGCCGTCGAAAACGCCATCTCGGCGAATGCCTTCCGCCCGAGCGATATCTTGACCAGCCGCAAAGGCATCACCGTCGAGATCGGCAACACTGACGCCGAGGGCCGGCTGGTGCTGGCGGATGCGTTGGCGCTGGCCGACGAGGAAGAGCCGCAGCTTCTGGTCGACATGGCGACATTGACGGGTGCTGCCCGCGTGGCGCTCGGGCCTGACATTCCGCCCTTCTACACCGGCGACGATGCGCTTGCCGCCGACCTCGCCGCTGCGGCCAGCGCTGTCGAGGACCCGCTGTGGCGCATGCCGCTGTGGAAGCCTTACGATGCCAAGCTGTCGTCGAAGGTTGCCGACATCAACAATGTCACCACCGACGGTTTCGCCGGGTCGATCACGGCAGCGCTGTTCCTCCAGCGCTTCGTCGAGAAGGCGGCAAGCTGGGCGCATTTCGACATCTACGCCTGGAACCCGGCGGACCGGCCTTATGGCCCGGCGGGCGGCGAGGCGCAGGCGATCCGCGCGTTGGAGAAAGTCATTTCCGATCGCTACGGCTGATCCGCTTTTTGCCGGACTGAAACGGAACCGAAACGTTTTGCCGGCATGCTTGCGCGATGTCACTCCATTTGCGCCCCAGCCAGGCTTTGCGACTTTGGCAGCAGGTCATGCTTTCCGAAGTGCGCGATGACGCGCCTGATCTGACCGTGCGCCAGGCGGCGATCCTGTTGACGATCTATCTCGACCCGCCGCCGCACACGGTGCGCGGGCTTGCCGCCAAGCTCAACGTCACCAAGCCGGTGATCACCCGCGCGCTCGACACGATGGGCGCGCTGAAACTGGTGTCGCGCCACCGCGACGATCTCGACAAGCGCAACGTTCTGATCAGGCGCACGGTCGAGGGCGCGCTCTATGTCGAGCGGCTGGGCGATGCTATCATTGCCAAAGCAATGGAGTTGCCGCTTTGACCGCCCATGATGCCCGCCTGCATGCCTTCCGCGCTGACCTTGCCGATGCCCGGCTGCAGGGCGAAGTGTCCGCTGAGCGCTTCGTTTACGGCAGGCCGGCGCGCATTTCGGTGCCGGTTGCCGATGTCCGCAAGGCACCGCGGCCGGACGCCGGCGTCAACACGCAACTGCTTCTCGGCGACGACGTGATGGTGTTCGAGGAGGCCGAGGGCTGGGCCTGGGTGCAGGCCGAGCGCGACGGCTATGTCGGTTACGTCGCCGACACGGCTCTGACCGCACGAAATGCAATGCCGACGCATATCGTCTCAGCGCCGCGCAGCTTCGTCTATCCGGGGCCGGATCTGCGTTTCCCCCGCACCGCCGACCTGTCGATGGGATCGACGGTCACGGTCACCGGGGCTGCCGAAACACGCGGCACGGTCTATTCGGTGCTTGCGTCGGGCGAAGCGATGATCGCCGGCCACCTGCGCCCGATCGGCGAATTTGCCGCCGACTATGTCAGCGTCGCCGAGATGTTCATCGCCACGCCCTATCTGTGGGGCGGCGTGTCCGGTTTCGGCATCGATTGTTCTGGGCTTGTCCAACTGGCCATGCGCATGACCGGCAGGGACGTGCTACGCGATTCCGACATGCAGGCAGCGGACCTCGGCGAACCGCTTGACATAGGGCAGGATTTTTCAGGCCTGCGGCGCGGCGACCTGGTCTTCTGGAAAGGCCACGTCGCAATCATGACTGACCCCGAAAACATGATCCACGCCAACGGCCACACGATGATGGTTTCGCGCGAAGGCCTCAAGGATGCCATCGACCGCATCGGCTATCTCTATGGCGGGCCGACGGGGTTCAGACGACCTTAGCGCTGAGGCTGCACCCTTCCTTCTCCCCTTGTGGGAGAAGGTGGATTGGCGCGCAGCGCCAAGACGGATGAGGGGTGCTGGACGGAGTGATCCTTTCCAGGAAAGACCTGCAGGCTACCCGCTCATCGTCGCGTTCCTT